>CAYTDB010000010.1:0-74558 GCA_964436455.1 uncultured Anaerolinea sp.
TATCGCGGGTATGGACAGTATCTTTATGGCAGCTTATGCAGGCTTCTGAACCTACTACAAAAGTATGGCCCGTGGCAAACAACCCGCCTGTTGAAGATGTATGAGATGCGGCAGCCATGTGACAGTCACTACATTCCAAGCCCGAATTTGCATGTGTACCATGAGTGAAGGATGAACCGGTATCCTTGTGACAATTCATACACAACTCACTTACACTCTCTGCAAGCGGTTTCTGTGAGTGCGAATTATGGCAGGCTTCACAGTTCAAGCTGACCTGTCCATGCTTGCTGGCTTGCCACTCATCAGCGGTTGTTTTATGGCACCGAGCGCAAAGTGTATAGTCAGGAGTGATTACCATGGGCTGTTCCGGATGTCCTTGTTGGAAGGCTCCATGACATGCCTCACAGGCAACACCTGCCTCTGCATATGCACCTGTATTTGCATCATAACCCGTTGTATGACACTCAAGACATGAAACAGCCAAGCCTTGTTTTACCCAATCTTCCTGAAAAATCGGTGATGAGAAAGCCTGAGAGTGTAAGGTACCAGACCATGTTTCATGAATATCCTTATGGCATCCGGCACAGGCAGAGGATGTCTTATACTCGCCGCCTTCCTGTAAAATTGGCGCTGGATTGGTTGCGGCTGATGCAGGACTCGCGAGGCTGATCGCAACGCCAATCGCAAGACACGCCGCGAAAACAAGTGAAAAGGTAACCCACACAGGTTTTCTGAGACGTAGTACGAATTTCTTCATTGCTTCATTCTCCTATCAATGGTTTCGTATTTTTTCTAAACGAACATACTAGATAAAGTTGGTTATATTTGTGAATTTTATCACAATGCATTTAAGCCTATTCTAATCAATTATTCGGAGATACATAGTGTTGAATATCATAAAAAATATATGATATACAGGATTGCTATCATCCCCGCTAATAGTTGAATTAGGGTTGGTCTAATGACCATTCCTTTACGCCACGTTATAGACCATTTCCACGAATAGACCCCCTTGAGAGATAATAACTGTCACCTATCAATGCGCTGGTCATCCACTTCATACTCCTGCATCAATTCAGCTGCTGTCTATAATAAATCCATACAGTAATAGCGGTGTGTTGCCTCAAGTTCCAAAATTGCGGAACGTGAACAATATAATTTACACTTGCCAGTACTGAGGTCATATTCGCCATCCTATTAGGTAAAAAGTACTGCTTTCATCCTTGTAAGGGAAAAAGACTCAAAACGCGCATAGAATGCGTTTGTAAGTACACTCAAAAAGGAGCGTGACATGAAAACAAATTTTTTGGCTGGCATCCTGCTCATCACAGCGATCCTGTTCACTCAAACCCGGGCAGTGCTGGCCGCGCCTCTGGCACAGGATACCACATCCATCAATGGAACCATAGTATCCATTACCACTGAAACTGATGAGCTTGGCACGACGACTGTGCTGGTAACTCTGGTGGATGACATGGAAGTGGAACAGACTTTCCTGCTGAGCGTGGACGATGCTATCAACCTTGGATTGGTCACATTGGATCCTGTCACAATGGAACCGGTTGTGGATGAGACCCAGATCGGCATGCCGGTGAAAATCGACCCGACGATTGTCATCCCGTCAACACAAGAGCCAGTTGAAGAATCCAATCACATCATTTCAACAATATTGGGAGCATTCTTCGAAGTGGATGCCGGCACAATTGATACCTATCATGAAGATGGATATGGATTTGGCGTTATCGCACAGGCTCTTTGGATGTCACAAAACTACAGCGGAGACGCATCTCTGACAGAGGGCATCCTGCAAGCCAAAACAGACAAGGATTTTGAAACTTTCTTTGAGGAGCATCCGGAATATCTGGCTGAAGGCGAAGCTGTCCCCACGAATTGGGGGCAGTTCAAAAAACTGATTTCCGAAAAGAAGAACAATCTTGGCTCGGTCGTTTCAGGAAAAGCAGAGAAGGATGAAGGTGAAGACGAGACGGCAGTTGAACAGTCCCAGCCGTCAAATGACAAAGATAAGAATAACGACAAAGGCAATAAAGACAAGGATAAAGGTAAGGACAAGGGCAAAGGAAGGAATTAGACTACAAGCAAACAGACTGGAGCGGCATACGCCGCTCTTTTTTATTTGATAGCTACTGAGAGACGAATCAGTTAAAATACCCTTGAGAATAAAAATGCGAAAAATTGCCATCTTAGGTATCGGTCAAACAAAAGTCGACGAACACTGGGATCTTTCCCTGCGTGAGATCGGTGGCAACGCCGCTTTTGCCGCCATGCAGGATGCAGGCATTGACAAAGTGGATGCACTTTTCATAGGCAATATGCTTTCGCCCATGGTCAGCGAGCAGAATCAACTTGGGACTTTCTTTTCGGATTGGATCGGGCTTTGGGGACAGGAAGCTGTCAAAGTGGAAGCCGCGTGCGCGTCGGGTGCAGCGGCGCTTCGTTCCGGACTGATGGCTGTTGCCTCCGGCGAGATCGAATCAGCGCTGGTTGTGGGTGTCGAAAAGATGACAGACAAAGCGGGACGCGATGTTACATCCGCGTTAGCCACAGCCGCGGATGCGGATTACGAAGTGGAACAGGGAATCTCGTTCGTGGGTTTGAACGCCCTGGTGATGCGCAGGTACATGCACGAGTTCGGTTGGAAGCACGCAGATTTTGCCCCATTTTCCATCAATGCACACGCCAATGCCATGCACAATCCGTTTGCGCGATTACATCAAAAGATCAACGTGGATCAATTCGAGAAATCGAGCATGGTAGCTACTCCGATCAACCTGTTGGACGCGTCCCCAATCGGTGATGGAGCCGCGGCAGCCCTTATCGTCCCTGCGGAGAAAGTGATGTCAGTGAAGGGAAGGCCCCGGGTGGTCGTGGCAGGCTCGGCGTCCGCGACCGATTCGATTGCTGTCCACTCAAGAAAAGACCCAATGTTTCTCTCCGCGGCATATGAGTCATCTAAAAGGGCATATGAAATGGCTGGCGTCACTACAGACGATATTGATGTATTCGAACTGCACGATGCTTTTTCGATCATGACAGCATTGTCGCTGGAGGCATGCGGGTTTGCGGAAAGAGGTCAAGGCGTGAGGCTGGGACTCGATGGCGAGATCAGCCCAAAGGGACGTGTGCCCGTCTGCACGAGAGGAGGACTAAAGGCACGCGGACATCCGGTGGGAGCGACAGGGATGTATCAGGTGGTGGAAGTCGTTCAGCAATTGCGCGGCGAATGTGGTGAAACGCAGGTGGACGGAGCTAAGGTCGGAATGGCACAAAACATCGGCGGTTCGGGTGCAACCATCGTCACACACATTTTGAAAGCGGAGTAAAATCAATTGCAGGTTGTCGATGCAATACAACGATAATTACAAACTCATTTTCATTCCGGCAAAATATTGAAGTATGATTATTTATCTTTTATACTGGATGGACTGGTAGGAAAGGAGCATTTCCAATGGCTGACAAGCGAAAACTGGACCGCCGAGAATTTACGTATTACATGCAGGTAAAAAATGAGGCAACCAAGCAAGTGATTGGGTACCTTTCAGATATTAGTACCGGTGGATTTAAACTGGATTGCCCACAAAAAATTCCTACCGGGCAGGATTTCCGCCTGCAGATCGAACTTACAGCTGATGTTGCCGATAAAACATCACTAATTTTTATTGCACGTAGTAAGTGGTGTCATCCGGATCATGTTGATCCCACATCCTATAATGTTGGCTTTGAGATCGTCAACATGGCACCCAGCGATATAATCATTTTTCAGCGAATCTTCGAAAAATATGGTTCTGAGCGAGCCGCCAGAAAAAAAGGTTCAGACGACTATTTATGGCGATAGGCACTACAACGGGCGTCAATGACCGCCCGTTTTTTATTATCTAGAGTGAAGTCCCCCGATTTCGAAAATTACTTCGTGCAGCTTCAGGCTCAATTCCTAATGTAAAATTAGCGGGATGAAATACAGAACATTACGCTCCATTGTCCGTTTTGTGATGAAGTTGATTACCCGCATCGAAGTGCATGGTTTGGAAAAACTGCCTGTAGGGAATGTGATCATTGCGGCAAACCATTTGGGACGGCTGGATACTGCCGTACTGCTATGTTTGCTCGACCGCGAGGATATCATTATGCCCATTGCTGAAAAATATAAGAACCATCCCATTTTCGGGGCGATCGGTCGTGCCGCCAATGGCATCTGGCTAAATCGTTTCGAAGCGGATTATTCTGCATTACGCAAAATCCTTGAACGCATGGAACAGGGCGGCATGTTGGTCATTGCCCCCGAGGGAACGCGGTCCAAGACAGAAGCGATGCAGGAAGGGAAAATGGGTGTTGCATTTCTTGCCAGCAAAAGCGGATACCCAATCATGCCCGTTGCGCTCACAGGCACGGAAGATCGTGGTGTGATCAAGAATCTAAAACGTTTTCGCCGCACAAAAATAAAAGTCGTCGGCGGTGACCCGTTTTATGTTGAAATCCCTAAAGGCAAGGGACGCGAAGAAACGATGCACAAAGCGACCGACGAGATCATGTGCCGCATCGGCGTAATGCTCCCGGAGAAATATCGCGGCGTATATGCGGAACATCCACGCTTGAAGGAACTTTTATCGTAATGAAATATTTTCTTCGCTGGCTCATCCGGGTTCTCTTCAACTTGATCGCACGCGTGGAAGTGACAGGATACGAGCATCTTCCCAAGGAAGGCAGTTACGTGATTGCCACCAATCACCTCGGCATTGTGGATGCGCCCTTGGCTTTCTATGCGCTCGACAATTGGGATATGTTCGTGATGGTGGCAGAGAAGTGGGAAAAGATCACATTATTCCGCTGGCTTGGCAAGTATTTCAATCTGATCTTCATTGACCGATACAACGCAGACATCAAAACCCTGCGCAAGGTCATCAAGTTGATGGAGGATGACAACATCCTTGTGATTGCCCCCGAGGGAACGCGCAGCAGGGTCGGTGCGATGATCGAAGCCAGACCAGGTGTCAGTTATCTGGCGACAAAGTTAAACCGTCCGATTGTCCCCGTGGCGTTGGCTGGAACGGAAGACAAAGCATTGACCGCCAACCTCAAACACCTCAAAAGGACCCGGATGACTATCACAGCAGGACCAGCCTTTACCCTCCCTCCACTCCCCAAAGAGGGACGCGATGAATCGCTGAAACAATATACCGACGAGATCATGTGTCACATCGCGGTATTATTGCCGGAGAAGTATCGAGGGGTGTACGCGGAACATCCGAGATTGAAAGAACTTCTCAATACAAGGTGAACCAAAAGTGCCAGAGGAAAAACTTCTGGCACTTTTGGTTCTTCTACACCTTTGAACTTCTAAACTACTACAGCACTTCCCCCTCCCCCCTCTTCAAAAACCGACCCATCCCGCGCCTGCCTTTCCACGCATCGCCATCCACAATCAACTGACCACGCAAGAAAACTTTATCGGGGTAACCAGTTAGCTCCCAGCCTTCATATAAGTTATAGTCCGTGCGCTGATGCGATGTCGCAACCCCATATTTCACTTTCTTGTTCGCATCCCAGATCACAATATCCGCATCGGAGCCTTCCATCAACGCTCCCTTACGTGGGTATAAACCAAATATTTTCGCGGGGTTTGTGCTCATATATGCTACAAATTGATTTGCTGTGATCTTTCCTGTGCCCACGCCTTGTGTCCACAAGACAGGCATACGATCCTGGATGCCCGGCAGTCCGTTCGGTATTTTTGTAAAGTCACCCTTCCCCAACTCCTTACCGGGGATGGAGATCTCGCTTGCTTCATAGACAATGGGTTTGGTTCCATCAAAAAAGAACGGGCAATGGTCCGTGCCGACTGTCTGCAAAATTCCCTCCGATAGCCCTTCCCACAAACGCGCATTATCTTCCTTCGCGCGCATTGGCGGGGAACAGATCCACTTTGCGCCGTCAGGTTTTCGCAGATCATCGATCGTGAAGAACAGATATTGCGGACAGGTCTCCCCCATCACTTTGACTCCGCGCTCGCGGGCATACTTCAACATATCCACTTCGCCGCCCACGTTCATGTGGACGATATACACTGGCGCGTCTGCGCTTGCTGCCATACTCGCCACCCGCAAAGTAGCCTCTACTGCGCCCCAGCTTGGTCTTGTCAACGCGTGCCATTCGGGGGTGGTATGTCCAGCCACGAGTGCCTGCTCGATCAACGTATCAATGACATCACCATTCTCGCAATGCGCCATGACCAGCATGCCGTTGTCTCTGGCGATCTGCAAAGCACGGAAGATACTGCCATCATCGATTCGCAGGCGTCCGTTATAGGCAGTGAAGACTTTGAGCGTTTGAATCCCCATCTTCATCAAAGACGAGATTTCTTTGGCGATCTTTTCGTTAAATTGCGTCAAATTCATATGGAAGGAATAATCAATCGCGGCTTTCTCAGCCATCCTCATCCAGACGTTCACAGAATAATCAAAGCCTTTATCTTCGAGAACAACAAAGTCCATCACAGTTGTCGTACCACCAAATGCCGCGGCTTTGTGGCCTGTGTAATGATCATCGGAAGAGACTGTCCCAAACATGGGTAAATCGAGATGCACGTGGGGATCCACACCACCCGGCATAATAAGTTTGTCAGTTGCGTCAACGATGTTTGCACTTGGGTGTCGGATGTTCTTACCGATTTTTTCGATCTTTTCCCCATCGATCAGAATATCCGCTTGAAAAGTTTCTGTCGCGGTGATGAGAGTGCCGTTTTTAATTAATATCGACATTGAATCACTCCTGTGTATCGTATGGCTCCTGCATTTCTTTTATCCCCAATAAAGCGATTAACACCTCAGGCGGAATGTCCGCTTCGGGGAGATCGGTCTTGTAGAGTTGTAAGTTTTCAGCGCGTTCACGCAGGGAGCGCCAGAGGAGTTGACGTTCATCACCGTCCAAGACTAGGTCATTTAGGGATTTGGCTTTCAACAAATATTCCCCTGTTGTGTAAAGAAACGTTAAGCGCTTCCACTTTTCGGATTTGACTGGTTCCTTCAACCTCTCCAGCGCGCCGATCTGGAGCTTGTAGTATTCCTCTTTCGCACGAGGATGATCCGCTTCATCTTTGAGCAGTTTGCCACGAGTGGTCAGCTTATGTCCACGAACTTGGGCAATGTATTCGATCTGCCCGCCGCGGTCGCCAAAGGCTGAGGGTTGGTAAAAAGCCAGTTGGTCCACGGCGATAACTTTCGGGGCGGTACAAAGCGGGATTCGGTACCATCCGAGAAGTCTCGCAATTTCCATATCCCGCGGTGCGGGAAGCAGGCAGACGAGGATGAGGTCCGTTGGCTTGAGCATGAATTGATTATAAATGTTTCGGGCGAGGAAATCCTCGCCCGATGGTTGTTATTGCTTGGTTCCGCATTCAGCGCAGAACTTTGCACCTGCCTCTATCTTTGCTCCGCAGTTCGTGCAGAATTTTTCAGAGGCAAGCGGCCTTCCACATTCGGGACAGAATTTTCCACCACCCACTTTTACCCCACAATGTGGACAGGCAGTGATGATGGTCTGTTTGAATTTATCAACAGAGACATAATCCACGGTTTCAGCTTTTTCGCGTGCGTCGTTGATGGCGGCTTGCACTTGAATGGAAGACATTTCCTCCTGCAAATCAGGCGCACAATCCTTGCACAGTGTACGTTGACCGTTCCAGCAATCATCGTCCACCCATTTGCCGCAGCGTTTACATTTATGGAAATGTGGTTTGGCTTCTTCAACAGCATCGGAAAAAGCTTTATCGTGAGCTTTTTCCCACCCGGCCGAGCGGACATTGCGCGCCGCATTGGCTGCGCTGCCAAACACACCACCAAAAAGATTGCTTGCGGCATCGAGAACATTCGTTGCGGTTCCCAACGCCGATGCTTGAAATTCAGTTTGATAACCATTGCCACAACGGTCACAAAAGAATTCAAATTGGAAACCTGCATCCGTGCTCAAATCATGATAGTTGCGAGTGAACTGGATGAGAGCCATACAGCCTCCAAAAGGATGTAAATTTTGTTGATTCTAGCACCAATCCAATTACGATGTGGAGGAAAAAGTTACGGTGTACTGGAAAAAAATCAGGATGGTTTTACCCATCCTGAAAACGTTATACCAAACCAACTTCCTTGTTGAACTCGACGATCAATTCGTCGATCTCATCTGCCTGTTTCTGGACATCCGTCCAGTAGTTTGGTTTGTACCACTGTTGCTGGATTTCTTCGTAAGTTTTGCCCTGCTGTTCGACCCACGTGTAGTACTTGAGATTGTGCACGCGGCGGCGATCGGTGTAGCGGAGTTCGAGCAGGTTATCAGTAGATTGTCCATGCAAATAACGGGCAAAGTCGGCAGCGGCATCGCGCTCGGTGTATTGACCATATTCCTGGTGCATTTCGTGTATGCGGGAGCGATAGAGTTCCATTGAGTCGGTCAGGACGGTGAGCAAGATATCGTTCTCGCCCATCTCATAATACTTGGCAGCTTTGATTGCCGAGAGAACATTTGAAATACCGGAGAAACCAAGTAGATCAAGCTGGCTGACGATCGCTTCGGGAACGCCTTTTTCAACAAGATATGCGCGTCCGCTTTCTTCGTTGAACAAGCGAGAAAGGTTCACGACCGCATTGTCGTCAATCGCAACAACCATATCCGTGTTCTTGGTGTTGTGGATCCACGGCACGTGTTTGTCACCGATCCCCTCGATGCGATGTGCGCCGAATCCGTTTTCGAGCAGGGTCGGGCATTGGAGCGCCTCACTGGCTACGATCTTGCTATCGGGGAATAACTGCTTCATGTAGTCGCCACTGGCAATCGTCCCTGCGGAGCCGGTTGCAGACGCCATACCGCGATAACGGTCATTCGAACCCATGACCTGTTTCAGCACTTCCTCCATCGCGTGCCCGGTCACTTCGTAGTGCCAGAGATAGTTGCCGAACTCGTCGAACTGATTGAAGATCATTAGATCCTGACCCGAGTTGCGCAACTCCCAACATTTGTCAAAGATTTCTTTGACATTCGATTCGGAACCTGGTGTCTTGATCGTCTCGCCTGCGACACTGGCAAGCCAGTCGAATCGCTCTTTGGACATCCCCTCGGGCAAAATGGCAATGGACTCACATGCCAGCAAAGCGGAGTCATATGCACCGCCACGGCAGTAATTCCCTGTGGAGGGCCAGACCGCCTTCTGGGTCGTCGGGTCAAACTGACCTGTGATCAGCCTGGGCACAAGACAACTGAACGCCGCCCCGACCTTATGCGCTCCCGTCGGAAACCATTTGCCGACCAGCACGATGATGCGCGCCGGAACACCCGTCAGCGTGGAGGGAAGTTCAAGAAAGTTGACTCCGCCAAAAGTCCCGCCTGAAGCGGTGGGTTCGTTCTTCCAAGTGATACGGAAGAGGTTGCGCGGATGAATGTCCCAGAGTCCGATACTCTTCAATTCATCCTTGATCTTTGCGGGAATCTTCGAAGGATCCTTCATTTGGGCGTAGGTGGGAATGATGATGTTTCGCTCCTTCGCGCGCTGGATGGCATTGGCGCGGCGGGATTTTTCGATGAATAGGTCGATTGTTGTCATGGGGTTCTCCTGGGTATGTTCATATTGTAGCGTACAACAAATTCACTCACAATATGACTTAACTCTGGAAATGTTTTCTTTGTACAGATGACTTGTATCCTATATCTGTTTTTGGTGTTTCATTGTATTGTATCTTCATCATAATCATTTAGGAGCAACCATGAAACCTGCAACGACCGGCACTGTATCGGGCTGCATCATTTGGTTCATACTCTTTGGGCTACTCAGTTCGTGCCTTTTACCCGTTGGCATGATGATCGGAGGTTTCACCTCCGTAACCAGCTTTGCAATGCAAACCCTTGAGCCATTGATCTGTCCAGATGGGACAACGGCAAAATCCCGTTCGTATGCAACAACCACGAACGATGAGTTTGGAAATCCGCAACCCAGCACAGCCTATGTGATGCAGTGTGTGGATTCAAACGGTGTAGTTGTAAAGGAGGACCCTGTTGCCTATGCGTTCATCTGGATCGGTATCATTGCAGGGATTGGTTTACTTCTGGCTGGCATACTCGCATTCGTATTGGCTGCACCTGCTGGTGTAATGATCACAAAGTTTATCAATCGCTATAAGAAACCAAATATGGCAGAAAATATCGAACCAATATAACATTAGACCAGACAACCATCGGTCATGTATTTACTCATATAAAAAACGTGACTTTTATTTCAGTGTTGTAAGTATTTTTTAATGCAAGACAAACAAATTCGTTGTATTATATTTGCAAGAGAAAGGAGGTACCCATAGAAACACCGCCTGAAATGTTTACCCACGGAAGGACTGGGCAGCCCTAACCTGGTCAAGAAGCGCAAGTAAGGCTTTAGAACCAGACGTTCTCCTAACGAAAGGAAGGCGCGCAAACCCCACTCCTTTCAGCCATTTGAATAGTAAGATCTATTTGACGGATGAGTATTCCTGTAAACGGTTTCTCATCCGTCTTTTTTATTTAGCCAAGAGTCTCGCGCATGCGGTCAAGCGATTCTGCGACCATGCTGCGGGGGGAAGCGAAATTCAAACGCACGAAGTTTTCACATCCTTCACCAAATACAGCTCCATCGTTCAATGCCACTTTGGCTTTTTCAAGGAAGAACTTATAGGGCACGTCTGAAATGCGACCCGATTTTACATACGCGCCAAAATCGATCCATTGGAGGTATGTGGCATCAGGGACTGTGAAGCAAGCCTCGGGGAAATTTTCGGTCAGAAAATCGACCACAAAGTCACGATTGTCTTTCAAATACACAAGGACTTCTGCCAGCCAGTCATCACATACACCGGAGAAGGCTGCTTCTGCGGCGATAATTCCGAGGCTGGAAACATGACCAGTGATCTGTTCATTCGCCTTTTTGAATCTTTCCCGCAGGTCAGCATTGGGAACGATGGCAAAGGCAGAGAAAAGCCCGGCTGTATTGAAGGTCTTGCTGGGGGCGATCAATGTGATGGTCTTATCTGCGATCTCATCTGAAAGCATAGCCATTGGAACATGTTTTGAACCACCCAACATCAATTCGCTGTGGATTTCATCTGAGACAATAACAGTATTGTTTTGCAAACAGATATCCGCCATGCTTTGCAGTTCATTCTGGTTGAACACCTTCCCCAAAGGATTATGCGGATGGCAAAGCAGGAACAATCGCGTCCGTGCGCTATTGGAATGGAAGGATTTGGTGAATACATCCAAATCCAGTTGTGGGATGAGTCGTTGCCCGTCCTCAAGCAATGCGAACGGTGAGATTTGTTTCGTAAGCCCAATATTTTTGTACATGCCATAAAACATGTGATAGACAGGCGTCTCCACCAACGCCCCATCGCCTGGTTCACAGACTGCGCGGGCGGCGATATTGAATCCGGTTACTACACCAGTGGTATTCACCACCCAATCAGGATCAACCTTCCAGCCGTAGAGTCTTTCCATGCGTTCGGCAACGATGTTCTGTGTATGCGGTTTGGCAAATTCATATCCAAGCACACCGCGGTCCAATGCGACGCGTATTGCATCCAAGATGGGTTCAGGGGTTCGGAAATCCATGTCCGCCACCCAAAGCGGCAGGACATCTTCAGGGTATGAAGTCCATTTGACGGAATTGGTGTTGCGGCGTTCGATGATCTGGTCAAAGTCGTATGGCATGATTCCTTCTATTTTTCTTTGAGAATTTCCAGTGCAATCGGCAGGGCTTTTTCCGCCCACATGGCATACATTTTACCTGACGGATGTAAACGATCTCCTGTGATCAACTCAAAGTCATCCATCGCCATGCGGGAGATGTTTGTGACATCAACATAGGACGCGCCGACAGCTTTTGTCTCTTCAAGGTTAATAGCATTGAATTCGTCGATCTGCTGACTAATGGGTTCAGTATCGCGACCCGCTGCAAAGGGGGTAAATCCCCAATCAGGGATGGACAGGACAACCACATGCTTCGGGTTTCCGCCCGCATATTCGATGGCTTTATTAAGCAAAAAGCGGAAGTCTTCACGATAACCATCTGACGGATAGCCGCGATACTGGTCGTTGACACCGATCAACAACGAGACCATGTCATACGTTCCTTCGGGGGGATTCGCCTGGATGCCTTCCCACAATTCCTTCACCGTCCAGCCCGTGCGGGCAATGATGGTCAAGTCAGTTTGGACTCCTTCGTTTTCAAGCAAGTTTGCCAGTTGAACAGACCAACGATCTTTCGGAGCAACCATTTCGCCGATGGTATAGGAGTCACCTAATGCGAGATAACGAATGGTCGGCATGGATATGGTCTCCTGTATGGGAATGGGTGTGAACGTTGAAACGGGAATTGGTGTTTCGGTTGGAAGTGGAGTGGCGGTAGTGCATGAGGTCAGCAACAGAACGATGAGTAGAAAGAGTTTTTTGTTCATGGGATTATATTCCTTTAATCGAACATGGGCACAGTCATCGTGACCATGCCCATGTTCGATATACCAATAAAGGGATTGATGTTAAGCGGTCTGGCGACGGGTCAAGCTGTAAATGGCAAGAAGAAGCATGGCACCTGCCCCGATCCATGCGGTGACGGCGACGTTGGCAACGTCAGCTTGCTTGACCGCGATACCAATAAATGACCAGACCAGCACAAACACATACGCTGCATCCCTGCGGGTGATCGTCATCAAGAGACCAACGATGGAGGCAACAACGATCATGATGACTGCCCAGACTGGAGCGGCAATCCCGAAACCGTTCCACTCGACAAGATACAGCCAGTCCGTGATGTTGGCTACGGTGGCAACCGTGATCCAGCCGAGGTAGACGCTGAAGGGAATATCCACGGACCAGCGTTCAGCACGCGAAACCGAGACACGGTTCACATTCAAGCGCAGGTAACTGGCAATCAGCAGTCCCAGAAGGGTGAGCATAACAATCACACTCCAGCCGAAGACGTTATAGTGCCAGGTAAACAGCCATACAGCATTGACGATACCGCTGATTGCGAACAAGTAGCCGAGCCTGCGCAGGCGCGGACTTTCTTTTTGCTCCGCTCGGAACTGGTAAATCGCAAAGGCGATCCAGCCGATATAGATAAAGAACCAGATGGCAAATACATACCCCGCAGGCACAAAGAAAACCTGGAAACGGTCCGAGATCTCGCCTGTGTTTTGCCCATTGAGAGGCAGGGTTGAGGCGAGGATATTGACCGTCAATACTACGATGACGGAAACAAGATTGGTAATTTGGCGTAATGTGTCTTTCATTTGAATAACTCCTATTTCTTGTATTATGTCATGCTGAGCGGAGCGAAGCATCTCTGCCATAATAGGAGAGACTCTTCGTCGCCCTGTCGGGCTCCTCAGAGTGACGTGTATTTGGGTTTATTGCAAGGTCTTGATCTTCAACCACAGAGCAGGGACTTTGCTGACCTTGCCCATAGCGGACAAACTTGCCCGTTGGGTAAAAACATCGTAATCGTTCTTTTCGATTTCATCAAGAATACCCTGATAAAAAACGGACGCGGCGCCAATAGCGAGTTGACCTTCGCGTTCGAGCATCTTCACGCCTGCCCATGTGGCTTCATACAGGTGGCGCGTCCGTTCAATCTGGAATTTCATAAATTGACGCCAGTTGTCTGTGATGCAACCTTCGGCGATATCCTGCTCACGGATACCGTAGAAGACAAGTTCTTCGCGTGGCAAGTAGAGGCGTCCATTTTGGTAGTCTTCGCCGATGTCGCGCAGGATATTGGTCATTTGGAGGGCAACGCCGAGTTTAATGGCATAGGAAATCGCGTCATTGCTTTTGAAGCCGACGATGTACATGCTCATCAGTCCCACCGTGGAGGCGACGCCATAGCAATATGTAGCAAGTTCTTCAAAGGTTTGATAACGGGACTGGGTCAGGTCACGATGGACACCGTCAATCAATTGCAGGGCGTAGTGGCGAGGAATATGGTATCGGGCTAGGGTATCTGCCCATGCGGCGGCGACCAGGTCACCATCCCGTAAAGAGCCGTGTTCGATCATCCCGCGCCAGTACTCAAGCTGGGACTCACGTTGGTCGTCCGAGGACTCATCCACGATATCATCCACCGTTCGGCAAAAGGCATATAAGGCACGGGCGGCTGAACGTTTCTCCTCGGGTAGAAGTCCAGATGCAAAATGGAAGGATTTGCTGTGTTCCGCAGTGATCTTTTCGGCGTGCTTGTAAGCTGTCTTGAGAGAAACATCGCCAGCCCAGTAGGAAAATAAAGGACGGGTGCGCGGGTGAGGGATGTTGCCCGCGAGATCCAGAAGTTGGTTTTCCCAATTCGCTTGTGCCTGCATGGTGAACCTCCAAAGTTAGGATGGTCATAGTTTACTAGATTTGTCCGATTTGTCAATGTTTTGCAAATAAATATCTTGACAAATTCTGTGCAATGTGTATAATCGTTATAACGGTGGTTGAGACGCAAGCAGTTGAAACCACATGGAAGCAAAATCATTTTGGTTAGTGATGGTCTCGATACGGGTTCCTCCCCACTCCACCATCAGAGAGTAGGAATTTATGAAAAAACCAACTGCAATTGTGATCGGTGCTGGGATCGGTGGAATTGCCACCGCCGCCCGATTAGCCAAAAACGGATATGATGTAACCGTGCTCGAAAAGAACGAGACGCCTGGCGGACGCTGCAACCAGATTGTCCGAGATGGGCACCGCTTCGACATTGGTCCGACCCTGTTTCTCATGCCCGAGGTTTGGGAGGAAACCTTTGCCTCTCTCGGCGAAAAGATGAGCGACCACCTCGACCTGCGCCGCATTGACCCCACGTATAAAGTCCATTTTGATGATGGCTTGCGCTTGGAATTGACATCGGATATTGGCAAGATGCAGACCCAACTCGAAGCCGTGGATAAAACCGCCTTTACTGGTTTCCTGAACTACATCGCCGAAGGAAGTAAACATTACAAGATCTCACTTGAGAAATTCGTGGGTCGCAACTTCTTCAACATCTTCGAATATTTCAGCTTGAAGAACCTGCCTTTGATCGTGCAGCTCAAGGCTTTGAAAAAGCACTATGCCAATACAAGCCGCTTCTTCAAGGATGAGAGGCTCAAAGCCGCGTTCACCTTCCAAAACATGTATCTTGGATTAAGTCCCTACGATGCCCCCGCCACCTACTCCCTGCTTCAATACACCGAATTAGCCGAAGGTGTTTGGTACCCCATGGGTGGTATGTATGCAGGTATTCAGGCATTGACCAAGGTCGCTGAAAAGCTCGGCGTGAAATTCATTTACAACGCGCCAGTCAAGCGGCTTGAAACCAATGGCAACAAGATCCTTGGCGTTGTTCTCGAAGACGGACGCACATTTACATCCGATATTTTTGTCGGCAATGCAGACCTGCCGTACATCTACAAGGAACTTCTTCCCAATGTGAAAGAAGCCAAGAAACTTGACGAAAAACTCTACACCTGTTCCACCATCATGTTCTACTGGGGTGTGAATAAGGAATATAAGCAGATCGCCCATCACAACGTTTTCCTCGGCGGCGACTACAAAGCCTCATTCGATCAAATCTTCGAAGACCACACCCTGCCCGAAGTGCCGTCGTTCTATGTCCATGCGCCCTCCCGCACTGACAAAGCCGCCGCACCCGAAGGGCAGGAAACACTTTACGTTCTCGTCCCTGTCGGTCACATTGATGCACGATCCGAGCAAGATTGGGATGCGTTGGTGGACCGTGCCCGTGAAACAGTCTTCAACCGTCTTGCCAAAGAGATGGGCGCGACCGATCTCAAGGAGCACATCAAGTTTGAGATCGTGTACCAGCCCAAAGTCTGGAAAGAGCGCTTCAACCTCGAGAAAGGCGCGGCGTTCGGGTTGAGTCACAGCTTCTGGCAGGTCGGTTATCTCCGCCCGCACAATCGTCACAAGCAATACAAGAACCTGTACTTCGCAGGTGCGTCCACACACCCAGGCACAGGGCTTCCGATCGTGCTGTTATCTGCCAGATTAACAACTGAGCGAATTCTTAAGGAAAGTGGTACAATACCTGTGCAAAACATGGTCAACGTAGTTTCGACTGTGCGCGCCTAAACCAGGTAACACAGGAGCAAGAATGACACTCAGCCAGACCCCCACTTACAATATCAAGGTCGTGCTCAATAAAACGGGCATCGCTGCCGATACGCTGCGCGCCTGGGAACGCCGCTACGGACTGCCCATCCCCCAGCGTACGCAAGGCGGACACCGTTTGTATTCTGAATACGACATTGAGACGATCAAATGGCTAATGGATCGCCAGAACGAGGGACTCTCCATATCCCGCGCCGTGGATATGTGGAACGAAAAGATCGCCTCAGGTTCGGACCCTCTGGCTGGTGCCGCCTCAGCAAGCCTTGTCTCCCCGTTGGCTGTCCCTCCCACCGCCCCCGATTCAACGCTCGCCACCTTGCGCGCGGAATGGGTCGAAGCGTGTTCCAATTTCGATGAAGTGAGCGCCGAACAAACCCTCAATCAGGCGTTCTCACTCTTTCCCATCGAAGCCGTTTGCACGGAACTCATCCAGCAAGGCATGTCAGAGATCGGCAGCCTGTGGTACGAGAATAAATTGAGCGTGCAACAGGAACACTTCGCATCGAGCCTCGCCATGCGTCGTCTCGATGCACTGCTCAGTGCCGCGCCTGCGCCGACACGAAAAGAAACCATCCTCGTCGGCTGCCCCGCCGATGAATGGCACACCTTCACGCCATTGCTGATCTCGCTCTTCCTGCGCCGCCGCGGATATAGGGTCATTTACCTGGGTGCCAACGTTCCCGCAGACCACTTTGTGGAGACTGTAAAAGACACCAAAGCTGATCTCGTATTGCTCGTTGCCCAGCAACTGGTCAGTGCTGCAACATTGCAGGGAACCGCAAATGCGCTCGTGAACAAAAACATCCCCGTAGCCTTCGGCGGACGCATCTTCAACCTGCGCCCCAATCTGAAGGATTACATCCCAGGCTACTTCCTTGGCAACGATATTGGCAGTGCCATTGGTGAGATCGAAAGGGTGTTGAAGTCCAATACTCTCCCCAGGGCAACAAAAATCGCATCTCAGATGCACACCGTTGCACATCAGGCATACATCGCCAAACGCACAAGGATCGAGGCCACGCTCAAGGAAATGCTCCAGCCTCTCGCCATCTCTCCCAATGATGTCAACACAGGCATCCACTTCCTCGGCGATCACATCACCGCCGCCCTGCAATTGGGTGACATGTCACACGTCTCTGCCGAGATCGACTGGCTGAGAATGCTGCTCGCCTCGCACGCCACCCACCCTGAGCAACTCGTCAACTTTATGGAACTCTATTTACAAGCCGTTGACAGGAATATCAACGGACAAGGCAAGCCCATCTCCGAATGGCTCAAAGAGCAGACACATAATTGGATGGAACAGTAACAACAAACATTACAAAGGTATTGATTCACCACATGAGCAACCGTATCGAACTCAATCAACCCGCTCCCGATTTCACCCTCGTTGATATCAATGGGAACGAAGTCCGTCTTTCTGATTTTCAGGGCAAAAAGAATGTCCTGCTGATCTTCAACCGCGGATTTGCCTGACCGTTCTGCCAGATGCATATGGCGCAGTTGCGTCAGGACTTTGACAAATTCATCGAAGAGGATACTGAGGTCATCGTACTTGGACCCGAAAGTGCATTTTCTTTTTCACTCTATTGGAAAAGTCATAAATTGCCTTTCATCGGCCTACCCGACCCCACACACAGCGTGTTGAAACTCTATGGGCAAAAGGTTAACCTGTTCAAGTTTGGCCGCATGCCCGCCCAAGTCAGCATAGATAAAACAGGCGTCGTGCGCTTTGTCCACTACGGACACGACATGAGCGACATTCCCTCGAACGAAGAAATGCTGGATGTGTTAAAAATAATGAACTCGGAACTTATCGCTCGAACAAAAGGAAAGCATGGATAAAAAACGCCTCTTCTCGATCTTACTGGTTGTTTTCATTGACTTGCTGGGCTTCAGCCTGATCCTTCCGCTATTGCCCTATTACGCTGAGACATTCAACGCCAGCGAATTTGTCACGGGACTGCTTATCGCCGTCTATGCTCTTATGCAATTGATTGGCGCACCCATCCTCGGGCGTCTCTCCGACCGTTACGGACGCCGTCCCATTCTGCTCATCAGCGTCTTTGGAACTTTCCTCGGCTTTTTATTGCTGGGCTTTGCCAATGCACTCTGGATATTGTTCGCCGCCCGCATTCTGGATGGCATCACAGGCGGCAATTTGAGCGTGGCACAAGCCTACATCTCCGATGTGACCGATGCCAAGAACCGTGCCAAGGGACTGGGTCTCATCGGCGCGGCATTTGGCGTTGGCTTCATCATCGGACCTGTCACAGGCGGTATTCTGAGCCAATATGGATACAACGTCCCTGCGTTTGTGGCTGGTGGGCTGGCGCTCATCAACTTTGTCCTTATCTATGCCTGGCTCCCCGAGTCATTGACCAAAGAGAAGCGAGAGCAGCTTGGCGAGCAGAAAAAACCGTCCCTTACATTGGGTGCGTTAATCACAGCGTTGAAGCGTCCATTCACGGGATCGCTTCTCATCACGCGTTTCTTCTTCGGACTGGCATTTGCCATCTTCCAGACCATCTTCGCTTTGTATGCACTTGCCAAATTCAATCTCACCGCCCGCGACACGGGATTTATCCTCACCTATGTTGGCGTTCTTTCAGTCTTCGTGCAGGGATTTCTCGTCGGCAGACTCACCAACCGCTTCCGTGAAGATCATCTCATCACGTTTGCCGTTGGATTGATGGCGGTCTCGCTATTGGGTTGGGCGCTGGCTCCATCGGTTTTCTGGCTGTTGGTTGTTTTGACACCCACATCCATTTCAGGCGGCATCCTCAATACGCTTCTTTCGAGCACATTGACCAAAGCCGTTGCCCCGCAGGAGATCGGCGGCATCCTAGGCTTGTCTGCATCGGTGGAAAGTTCTACACGCATCATCGCTCCCATCCTTGGCGGTGCGCTGCTTGAAAAGGTCGGCACATGGTCGCCTGGCGCGTTCGGCGCGGTAATCATGGTCGGGGTGACAGTGTATGTTATTGCAAAGATCTACAACCACCCCATCGTCATCAGCCTAAATGAACAAAAGCTGTCTCCAGCTCCTGTTGCTATTAGTGATTGAACAGCCTATATAAATATTTGAGAATCAGAGAATAATTATGGAAACCCGAATAGTTACCGACAGCACTTGTGATCTACCCCAACATCTGGTGGATCATTACGGCATCACCGTCATCCCCCTTCATATTCAACAGGGTAATAACACCTACCTGGATGGTGTTAACCTGACGCGGGAACAATTCTACGAACAACTTCCAGGTTTTCACCCCGCTCCCACCACAGCCGCGCCAAGCCCTGACATTTTCAAGCAAGCATGGGACAAACTGGCGGATAGCGGTGCAAAAGCCATCCTCTCCATTCATATCTCCGAGAGCCTGAGCGCCACCATCAACTCGGCACGGATCGCCGCCGAACAATTCATGCGCATTCCCGTCACCGTGTTGGACTCCAGCCAGCTCAGTCTTGGCATGGGCTTCATCGTTGAGAAAGCCGCGCAGATGTCTCAGGCTGGCAAAAGGATGGAGGAAATCGTTTCAAGCCTGGGTGGGGTGATGAAGCGCACGTATGTGTTTGCATCCCTGCACACGCTTGAATACCTGCGTCGCAGTGGACGGATGCACTTTGCCCTTGCACGCTTCGGTGAGTTCTTGCAGATCAAACCTTTGTTACACATGAATCAGGGCAAACCCACTGCCCATCGCGTCCGCACACAGCGCCGTGCAAATGAACGTCTGCTTGAATGGCTAAAGGAGTATGCACCTATTGAACGGTTGGCTATCGTCCACGCCGGGGTACCCGATGAAGCCAAAGCCCTGCTTGAACGCATACGGGATTCCCTGCCAATCGGAGGCGATGTGCCCATTGTACAGATCACACCAGTCCTCGGTGCCCATCTCGGCATCGGCGCGCTTGGTTTCGCTTGCATTTCAAAGGAGTAATTATGCGTCTTGCAAAGATCATTTCCGTTATCGGCATACTGGCAATGACCGCGGTATTGATTTACGGATTTACCGTTGGTGATTTTTTCGCCGAAGGCAGTAAGCTGGCATCCATGCCGTGGGGCATCGTTTCACTCGTGGATTTATACACTGGCTTCACCCTCTTCGCATGCTGGATCATCTACCGTGAAAAGTCCCTGCCGATTGCCATCCTGTGGACCATCGGCATGATGACCCTGGGATTCTTCGCAGGCAGCTTGTATGCCTTCCTCGCCCTGCAATCCAGCGGCGGTGACTGGCGAAAATTCTGGCTTGGAAAACATGCGTGATCATCTTATTCTGTCAGAGCACAGCCCTGACAGGCAATCTCACGATGTGGAAATGAAGCAATCAAAACTGCATGAATTGCTGGATGAACTCCGCGCTGTCTTTGCGGGGCGCAACTCATTCATCGATGCGATCCTGCCGCCGATCCTCTTCCTGTTGATCAACGGGTTGGCTGGTTTTCAAGCAGCCATGTGGAGCGCACTGGCACTTTCGATGGTCATTGCCGTCGTGAGGATCACCCGCAGACAATCAATATCGTATGCGTTGGCCGGGGTCGGGAGTGTGGCGGTTGCCATTGGCCTTGTGTGGATTCTGGGAAGGTCAGAAGGTTTCTTCCTACCGGGTCTTGTCAGCGGAAGCGTGACCTTGTTGCTGATCATCATCAGTCTGTTGATCCGCCGTCCGATGGTAGCTTGGACAAGCACCATCACCCGCCGCTGGCCCCTGGAATGGTACTGGCATCCACAGGTGCTTCCCGCCTACCGTGAAACGACTTTCGCATGGGCTGTGTTCTTTGCTGTCCGCCTATATGTGCAATATGCAGTCTTTCAAAGTGAGGATGTCACCTTGGTGGCTGTAACCAACTTCATCACAGGCTGGCCCTTCACCATCGCGCTGTTGGTTCTCACCTATCTATATGGAACCTGGCGGCTGGCGAAACTCCAGGGTCCAAGCGTGGAAGAGTTCCGTGCTGGCGTGCCAGCCCCGTGGCAGGGTCAACGACGCGGGTTTTAGTCCCAGGCATTTTGTAAAAGGATAGTATTCATGAAAAAAGCAGACCGCAATTCCTTAATTGTTTTCCCCATTTTGATCCTGATCGGATATCTGGTCGCGCTTGCGGGCAGTCGGGGCGGCACCATGCTGGGTGGTGTCCCGATCTTCATGCTCGCCGTAGGGCTGGCATTTCTAATCCAGTGGCTGGTCTTTATCCCGTCTTATTTCTTTCAGACCGAAAAGTTCTTTGATCTGACGGGAAGCCTTACCTACATTTCCGTGATCATAGTCGCGGTCTGTTACAGCCGCTACAGCGTTGACCTGGACACCCGTTCCATCCTGCTCGCAGCGTTGGTGGGAATCTGGGCAGTCCGCCTCGGTGCGTTCCTGTTTGGACGCATCAGAAAAGCGGGCAGGGACGATCGCTTCGACGAACTCAAACCGTCCTTCCTCCGTTTTCTGAACGTGTGGACGATTCAGGGCTTATGGGTGACGTTCACCGCCGCCACTGCGCTGGTTGCCATAACAACTTCCACACGAAAAGAATTGGATGTCTTTGCTGTTATCGGTTTTCTGGTCTGGATTTTCGGTTTTGTCTTTGAAGTTGTCGCCGACACACAAAAGAGCCGTTTCAATGCAAACCCGGAAAATAAAGGCAAATTTATACAGACGGGTTTATGGTCCCGATCACGTCACCCCAACTATTTTGGTGAGATCGTTCTCTGGATCGGCGTAGCGATCATTGCATTGCCTGTTCTGCAAGGCTGGCAATGGGTCGCCTTGATCTCTCCTGTTTTTGTGACAGTGCTTCTGACCCGTGTCAGCGGAATCCCTCTGCTCGAAAAGAAAGCGGACAAAAAATGGGGCGGGCAGGAAGAATACGAAGCCTACAAAAAGAACACTCCTGTATTGATTCCCAAGCTCTAATTCGAGAAAGCAGATTTCTCCAAGGAAAAAACCATGGTCATCAAAATCCTACAACTTATCGCTGTTATCGCAACCATCCTCACCGGACTTGTATCGCTGATCAACCCGCTTGGTGTACAAGGCTTCACAGGGCTGACCGCCCCTGGCGGACGAGGCATCACCGAAATCCGCTCGATACTTGGCGGACTCTTTATCGGGCTGGGCATCGCTGTCTTTCTGCTCGGCACACGCGAAACTTACCAGATGCTCGGCATCATGTATCTGGCAATCGGCGTGGTGAGATTTGTTTCCATCTTTTTGGATAAATCTTCAACGCAGTCGAACTGGATTAGTTTTGCCGTGGAAATCATCTTCGGTGTGATTTTATTGTTGCCTGTATGAGCCAAACCTGAAGGAATAAAACAGTAAAGGAACTCACCATGTTGATTGAAACCGCCCGTTACGAACTCCCACCCGAAGGCATTACCCTGCTCGGTTATATTGTGCGCCGCATGCACAAGACCGAGTGGCTGGCGAAGGTTCCTGCCGAGCTTACGGAAGGACAAACCACCAAGGCGCTCGAATACGCGGCGGTCTACGCGGCAACCTCCTCCACATCGTTCGGACGTGCCTACTATCAACCGCAATTCAATCGTGCAGGAGATACTGTCACCGAAGCTGACCCCCTTACCGGCGCGATGATCACCGCCACACTCAACTCAACATCACCACACTACGACATTTCCTATCAAGCCGTCATGCCCAATGGCGACATCTTCCAAGGTTCAGAAACCATCACAGGCACCACCGTCGGCTTGCGCGGGCTCGGCATGCCAGCACCCTCAAAATTCACATTCACATCTGGCAATTACACCGCCGAGTTCAACGGCATCATCACCAGCGAACTCGCGCTTTCCCTGCTCCGCAGCACCCGCATCCGCGCTTATGGTTTTCTGGATATCAAAGACAATAAAGGCAACACGGGACGTCTCGAACTCAATCGTGCAGGCGACATCTCCGTTCGTATCAATGAACAACCCGATGCCCATCACTCCATCGCCAAGATCACATGGCTGGGCACACAATCACCCGCTCCACAGCCGATATGACTGCCATCTGGTGGATTCGCCGCGACTTAAGATTAACGGATAACGCTGCGCTTCATTCTGCGCTCGAGGCTGGTTCCGTCCTCCCGGTCTTCATCCTCGACCCAGCCTTTGACTCCTCACCCGAACGCCGAAAGAACTTTCTTTACGAAGGTTTGCACGCCCTCGATAAAGCTTTGCGTGAACGCGGTTCATTCCTTGTTGTTCGTAAAGGCAAGCCACTCGATATCCTGACACAACTCGTCAAAGAAATCAAAGTGGACGCCATCTACGCCGAAGAGGACTTCACCCCCTACGCCCGCAAACGCGACCTGGAGATAGAACACCACCTCCCTCTCCATCTCGTCAGCGGGCAAACTGCACATCACCCGAATGGGGTTTTGAAATCAGACGGAAAGCCATATACAGTTTATACCCCCTACTCCAAAGTATGGAAGGCAAAACTTCCATCCATGTTGAATTTATTTCCTGCACCTGAAAAAATAAATACGCCGTTCGAAATCGCCAACGAAAAACTGCCGCCATTCAAGGTCAATCCGCTTTTCCCTGCGGGAGAGAAGGAAGCACTAGTCCGATTGGAAGAATTTACGTTCAAGAAGATTTATTCCTACAGCGATGACCGCAACCGCATGGACTTGGATGGTACATCGGCGCTCTCCCCCTACATCCACCTTGGAATGATCGGGTTACGTCAGGCTGTCCACGCCGCCCGACCTTCGACCTTTGACTTTCACCTTTCAACATCCAAAGGTCCTGAAACCTGGCTCAACGAACTCATCTGGCGCGAGTTCTACATCCAGATCTTATATCACTTCCCTCATGTGGCGGAGACTGCGTTCAACAAGTCACTGGCGAACATTCCGTGGCGGAACAATGCGTCAGAGTTCGAAGCGTGGAAGAGGGGAGAAACAGGCGTCCCCGTGGTGGACGCAGCGATGCGTCAACTTAAAGAGATCGGCTGGATGCACAATCGCGCCCGCATGATCGTCGCGTCGTATCTGGTCAAAGACCTGTTGATCGATTGGCGCCGGGGCGAGGCATGGTTCATGGAGAACCTGCTCGATGGCGATATCGCTGCGAATAACGGCGGCTGGCAGTGGACGGCAGGTACAGGCACCGATGCCGCGCCGTATTTCAGGATCTTTAATCCCATTTTGCAAAGCGCCAAGTTCGACCCCAACGGAGAGTACATCCGCAAGTGGGTTCCTGAGCTGCGTGGCGTGGAGGCGAAAGACATCCACGCACCATGGGAAAAGGGAATCAAAGTAAAGGGTTATCCCGAACGTCCCATCGTGGAGCGTAACAAGGATAGGATCTTGAGGGCATATAAGATTTCGAAAGAGATCGGGAGTGGAGATGGAGAGAGCGCAGCCCATTATTCGCCTGCTCGAACAAAGGGATATTCCAGAGATCGCTGAAGCATTTCGAAAACTCGGCTGGAACAAACCCGAATCACAATACAAGCATTACTTCATGGAGCAGGTGCTGGAAATCCGTGATGTACTTGTGGCTTTCGTCGAGGAAAAGTTCGCAGGCTACCTGACCATCTGCTGGAACTCCACGTATCCGCCGTTTCGTGAGGCGATGATCCCCGAGATCGTGGATTTCAATGTCCTGCCGCAATACCGCAGACAGGGAATCGGTACAGCGTTGATGGATAAAGCCGAAAGCGAGATCGCAAAGCTGTTCCATTTTGCAGGCATCGGCGTGGGCATGGATGCAGACTATGGCCCAGCGCAGCGGTTATATGTGTTGAGAGGCTATATCCCTGATGCGCGCGGATTGTATTACCAGGGACACCACGTCCAGCACGGTGAACAGGTCATTGTGGATGACGACCTGGCTTTGTACTTTACGAAAGAATTGAAAGGAAAATGAAGAAACGTTTTTGGAAAATCATAGGCACTGTCCTAGGTGTCATTCTCATATTAGTCCTCGTGGTACCTTTTTTCATCCCCGTACCGCCGTTGGAGAATACTGTCCCTGCCGAATCGCTTACAGATGAGGACAGCCGCTTCATCGAAGTGAACGGGATCAATGTCCATTACAAAATTTATGGACAAGGTGAACCCGTCTTTATTCTGCTGCACGGATTCGGCGCCAGTCTGTTTTCCTGGCACGAAGTGACCACTCCTCTCACTCAGTATGGCACGGTCATTACCTATGACCGCCCTGCCTTTGGTCTCACGGAACGCCCGCTGGAATGGGAGGGTGAAAGTCCATACAGCCAGGACTCACAAGTGGAACTCGTGGTCGGCTTGATGGACGCGTTTAATGTTGAGCAGGCAATCCTGGTCGGCAACTCGGCAGGCGGGACGATCGCGATGCTGACGGCATTGAAATACCCTCAGCGTGTACAAAGCCTCATTCTGGTTGATCCAGCCGTCTACGCGGGAGGAGGCGCACCCGCGTGGATTCGTCCACTGTTGGGCACGCCGCAAATGCGCCATCTTGGTCCATTGATTGCACGTCAAATTCAATCGCGGGGGGTCGAGTTCATAAAGACCGCATGGCACGATCCCAGCAAGGTCACGCCCGAAATCCTCGAAGGGTATCAAAAGCCGCTTCGAGTAGCGAACTGGGACAAGGCGCTTTGGGAGTTGACAATTGCCAGCCGTGAAAGCAAACTCGCTGACCGCCTGACCGAGTTCAACATGCCTGTGCTCGTGATCACGGGCGATGATGACCGCATCGTCCCCACCGAGCAATCGGTTCGGCTCGCGGGTGAAATCCCGAATGCTGATCTTGTCATCATTAAGCAATGCGGACACCTGCCGCACGAAGAACAACCCGATGAATTCATGCAAGCCGTCACCAATTTTATTTCTGAGGCGCAATCATGAAACCCATCACACCTGAGGTAGGGCGTGCATCATTGCAATCATTCATCAAGGAAGGGTCGCCGCTTGGTCCGTTGAAAGTCCTGGCGCGGCACGTGGGGCGCTTCTTTCAAATTCCACTTCCTGGCTTTCGTCCGTATGTTGTCTTTGGTCCCGAAGCAAATCGCAAAGTGCTCGTCACCGAACGTGATAAAGTCCTATGGCGCAACACCGACCCCGTCACCGACCTGTTGCGTCGCGGTGTGTTGATCGTGGATGGCGAAGAACATGATCACTATCGCAAACTCATGGAGCCGCCGCTTCATCCATCGCAACTTCACAACTACACCGATATGATGATCCGCCAAACCGAGCGCGTGGCTTCGCAATGGAAAGACGGCGACACAGTGGACATGCTCATCGAGAGCCGCAAGATCGCCCTGCTCATCATCATGCAAACGCTTTTCAGCAAAGATGTCTGGGATGATATGCCCCAACTCTGGACTCCCATCCTCAAAGCCATTGAATACATCTCGCCTGGGATGTGGATCTTCTGGCGCAAGATGCCGCGCCCTGGACTTAAGAAACATCTCAAAGCATTGGACGACTATCTCTACCGCCTCATCGCCGACCGTCGAATCGGTCATTTCGAACCAGACCTTCTCCAACACCTGATCGATGCAGGACTCACGGACGATGTCATCCGTGACCAAATGCTCACGATGATGATCGCGGGTCACGACACGTCCACCGCCCTGCTGGCTTGGACGTTCGCGTTGCTCGGTCAGCATCCTGATGTCCATCAACGTGTTGTCGAAGAAGTGGACACAGTGGATAAATCACCATTGCTTGATCAAGTCATCAAAGAGAGTTTGCGTTTGTATCCACCCATCCACATCGGCAACCGCCGCATTGCCGAAGAGATGGAATTTACGGAAGGGAATATCCCCAAAGATGAGCGGATGTTCTACTCCATCTACCTGACCCATCGCGATCCTGAAATCTGGGAGAACGCCGACTCCTTCTGCCCCGAACGTTTCGCCAAAGGACGAAAGACTCCGCCATTCTCATACGTGCCGTTCGGTGGCGGTCCGCGCTCTTGTATCGGCGCGGCATTTGGTCAGGTGGAGGCACGCATTGTCATATCGCATCTGCTGCACAATTACACATTCGAATTCACCAATCACAAGATCCACCCCCATATGGGCGCCACGCTCGAGCCGCGTCCTGGGGTGATGATGAGAGTAATGAAAAGGAATACGGTGGTTGGGTAACCCTGAGCGCTCGTTGCGAAGGGCGTATCGAAACCACCATATAAGCAAAGTTATTTTGGTTAGCAGTAGTCTCGATACGCCGCTACGCGGCACTCGACCACCGGGTTGGATTAAAAATATTATGACCTACTTCGGATTTTTATTTCGCTTCTTATTCATCCCCATCCTTGTTTTCCTTGCCATAACTTTATGGGACAACAAAAGTGGAAAACAAATCGACAGTTTCCGCAATGGACGCGCGGTGTGGATTGCAATTGCCGTTCATGTATTCCTGGCCGTAGCGTACACGACACCGTGGGATAACTATCTTGTGGCAACAGGCGTCTGGTATTACAACCCTGATCTCGTAACGGGCATTGTGCTCGGTTATGTGCCCATTGAGGAATATACGTTCTTTGTCGTGGAAACCATCCTTGCGGGGTTGTGGTGGTGGTTTCTTGCCCGCAGATTGTATCCTCCAGCGAATGAATTCAAACCCAATAAACTTCTCGCCCAAATCTCCAGCGGAGTTCTCGTCCTCGTTTGGATGATATTCACTTATCTCTTCTTCTTCGGCGATGTCAAATGGACATATTTGGGCATCACCCTCTTCTGGGCATTGCCCGCGATTCTCCCGCAATTTTTATTTGGCGCGGACATTCTCTGGCATTACCGCAAACTGGTATTTTGGGCGATCATGGTGCCTGGGTCATATCTATCGCTGATGGATATTGTGGCATTGAGCGATACGACGTGGTCCATTTCCAAGTCACAGACAACAGGGATTTTGTTCTTTGGAATACTTCCGCTCGAAGAGGTGGTATTCTTTTTCATCACAAATGTACTCATTACGTTTGGGATGACTCTCTTACTGTCAAACATCGGGCAGGAGAGATTTGAGGGGCTGAAACTAGCATTCAGGAGGATGAAGCGTAATGGACAACAATCTGAGTCAGTTTGATGGCAAGCTATTTTTGAATCTCGAAACCATCCGCAAGAACGGACAATCCATGAAAACGCCTGTGTGGTTCACGCAGGATGGGGAGGCAATGTATGTCCGCACGGTGGCGGATTCGGGGAAGGTGAAACGCATCAGGAACAACGGGACAGTTCGAATTGTCCCGTGTGAAGCGGATGGAACTCCAACAGGGCAATGGGTATCGGCACACGCAGTCGAAGTCACCGATGAAGGGACAGCTGTCCTTGTCGCTGGAATGTTGGAAAAGAAGTATGGAGAGGAGAGAGTGCGTCAATTTGCGGCTGCAACCGCCGCGCGGGGTGACAGATATTCGGTGTTGAAAATCAAACTAGAATGATCAGGCTTCCACATTCACAAGATCGTGGATCCATCTGCGGGAAATGTAACGCCTGAAGATGATAATGGCTTTTATGGCTTCTTCGAGCAAGACCATCGCGTAGACGTAGTACACGGGCAGGTCAAGGACGAAACCGCCGATCAGCGCAGCGGGGACACCGATGACCCAGATCGAAAAGAGTTCGGTGAACATGGCATATTTGGTGTCGCCGCCTGCACGTAGTGCGCCAATGAACAACATGAAGTTGAAAACACGAAGCCATGCAGAGAGTGCATACACAAGCATGATGTTCCGTAAGTTAAACGTGGCTGATGGGGAGAGTTGATACAAGCTGATCATACCATCACGGATAAAATAAACCACCACCCCACCCATGAGAGCAAGGATCACCCCAAGGATCGTAATCCGACGGCTATATTCAAAGGCTGTGTCATTGTCCTTCTCACCGATCTTATTGCCGACCATCACGGAGCAGGCATTTCCCAAACCGATAAACAAGACAAAGACGAGTTCTTCAATCGTGGCATTGATGTTGATCGCCGCGATGGAGTCCGTGCCGATGCGTGCATAAACCGCGTTGTAGGTGGTGATACCGAACGACCAGATGACTTCGTTGAGCGCAGCGGGCAGGGATGTGCGCAGCACATCGGCAAGGAAGGCACGGTTGAAGTGGAAGAAGGTGAATGGATTCGCCGCAAGAGGGGTTTTTCGGGCGTAGACAAGGATCAACAATAAGATACATTCGAACGTCCAGCCAATGGCTGTGCCGATGGCTGCGCCGCGCACTCCCAGCGCAGGTACCCCAAAATGTCCGAAGATCAATGTGTAGCCGATGGCTGTCTTCAAGGCAAGTGAAATAACAGACACGATCATCGTCATGGTGACGAGTGTGATACTGCGTAATATGGCAATATACGAGACCGAGATCGCCATGAAGATATAACTCAAGCCCACAATACGGAGGTATTCACTGCCCAGCCGAATCACTTCAGGGTCTTCAGTATAAAAACTCATCAGCTTTTCGGGGATTATCGTTGCCGCGATGGAAAAGAGTGCCGCAACCGTGATCGCCAGCGTGAGACAGATCCCCAACACCTTGCGGATGTTTTCCGTATCACCCTTACCCCAATACTGGGCGGTGAAGATCGCCATGCCGCTCGTTGTCCCGAACAGGAACAGGATAAGCAGGAAAAATATCTGGTTCGCCAACCCCAGTGCCGCGACAGAGGCTTCCCCCAACTGACCGACCATGAGCACATCGATCATGTTGAGCCCTGCCGTGATCAATTGCTGGAACGCGACGGGTACAGCCAGTGCCAGCATGGCACGGAAGAAGGCTTTATCTTTGAAGAAGGAAAGGGACATCTTTAGAATGATGAAGGCAGAAGGGTGAATGATGAAACGAAAAGCAGAAAGAATCGGGCAGGTTGGATAAACCGCTGGCTGATTACTTTCTCACTGATCACTGGTCTTCCGGCGCTTCGCGGACGATATACAACGGTCTGCCTTTGGCTTCATCATAAAGACGACCGATGTATTCGCCAAGAATGCCCAGTGAGATCAATTGCACGCCGCCGAGGAACAGGACTGCGATCAATGTGGTCGCCTGACCAAAGAATGCCTGTGAACCGGTCAATCGCAAGTAGACGACTATTGGAATCGCAATCGCTGCTATACCCGCTGAGAAGAAGCCGATATAAGTGGCAACCTGCAGCGGGAAATAGGAAAATCCTGTCACGGCATTGATCGCCAGGCGGAACATCTTCCTGAATGGATATTTCGTTTCGCCTGCCACGCGGGCGGCACGTTTATATTCCACGCCGACCTGTTTGAATCCCACCCACGCAGACATGCCGCGCGGGAAACGATGCCGTTCACGCATGGACTTGAGCACATTCACCACTTTACGGTCCATCAGGCGGAAGTCACCGGTATCGAGGGGGATCTTCACATCGGTGATGCGATAGATGATGCGATAGAAAAGCGAAGCAGTCCACAACTTGAACCACGATTCGCCTTCACGTTCGGCACGGATGGCATACACAACTTCATAACCTTCCATCCATTTCTTTGCCATCTCAAGAATGAGTTCCGGCGGGTCTTGCAGGTCTGCATCTATCACAACAACTGCTTCACCGCGGGCGTAGTCCCAGCCTGCGGTAATGGCAATCTGATGTCCGAAGTTGCGCGCAAAGATGACGGGGCGAACGTGCTTATCTTTTTTACCGAGTTCAAGGATCATGTCCGTCGAGCCGTCGGTGGAACCGTCGTCGATGAGAATGAGTTCCCAGGGTTCGCCGGAGGAGTCCATCACTTCACTGACGCGGCGGTGTAGTTCGGGGATGTTATCCCTTTCATTAAAGATGGGAGCGATGATCGAGTAGGTGATTGGCATTTTGATTTGACCAGAATTCAGTTCGAGCGTGGATTCAGATTGAGGGGAGCGGGCAGGTTCGGATGAGTCCGAGGCGGGTCTACTTTCCGTTTTTGGATTTTCTTAGTCTAAGTCCTTTGCCCTTGGGCGGGTTGATCTTTTCCGGAGGTGCGACAAATTGCTGACTGCCATCATCTTCAAACGGAGAAAGTCCCAAAACCCTGCGGCGCAGGTATCCCACGATCACCGTCAGGGAAGCGATGACCGGGACAACGAGCAATGCGCCGATGATCCCTTCGAGAATGGTGGCAACGATGATGACAATAAAGACCAACCCTTCATTCATGTGGACGCTGCGTCCCATGATGATCGGACGTAGAAAAAAATTTTTGGCGTTGATCAAAACCAGGTACACCGCCACCACCAGACCAGCCACCCAAAAATTCGACAGCGGAATCCAACTGGAACCTTCAAGCAAAGCAACACCTGCCGCAAGCATCACGGCAAGAAACGGACCGACATCCGGCACCAGAGTGAACAAACCCGCAATGACACCCAATACCAATGCGCCGGGAATGCCCATGATGAGCCATACGATCGTGAACACAACACCGACGACGAGCATCAACACGATCTGCCCGCGCAGATATGCCATCCAGATGTTTTGAATGCGGTTGTATAACTCTTTCACTTCGGCTTGAAATGGAGCCGGGATGAACAGGAACATGTTGTCGCGTATCTGGGGCCAATGCGCCAGCAGCAGATAAATGCTGACCAGGATCACAAGAAACCAAAGCACCCCCACCGATGTCGTTTCCAACAGCGAAAGGATCTCCTCGGGCAGAGGTGCCAGGAACGCGTCCTGCGCCTGTAAAAGATTGTTCGCCCAGCCTTCCAGGTGGAACACCAGGTTACCAAACGTCACTGGCTGTGAAAGTGTGGCGCCAAGCTGTTGCGAAAGGTCAAGCAAGTCTTCGACCACGATCTGTGCTTCATCATAGAAAACCGGTGCCAGCGCGGCGGGCAACCCCACGAGCAGGATCACCGATGAAAAGAACACAATATTCACAGAGGCTGTGCGTGTCATCTTTGTGCGCGACGCGAGAAATTCGATACCCGGGTTCAAGAGATAGGCTACGAACCCTGCCAGCACAAAATTCCTCATCGCGTCACGCGCATAAAAAACAAAGGCAACAAAGGCGGCAAACAGTAAAATACCGACAACATAACGAGAGTTAATGGACCATTGATTATTTTCGTTCATAAGACCTTTTTGACCGCTTCCAAAGTTGGTTCGATAATGGGCGCTTCATGGACTGCCTGCATCGCGGCACGGATGTCCTTGAGACCGCTCCCTGTATTTAACACCAGGATTGGGTCTTCGCCTCCGACACCGCCGGAGCCTGCTTCTTTGACCAGACCAGCATAAGCTGCCGCCCCAGCCGGTTCGGCAAAGATGCCCACGCGACCCAACTCTGCAATTGCTTTGAGTATCTCCTCGTCTGAAACATTAACGTACGTGCCGCCGGTATCCTTCACCGCGCGGACCGCTCTCACACCGTCACGCGGCAGATCCACTGAGATCGAATCGGCTATCGTCCTTGCAGAGACGGGAGTGATCGTTTCAGTGTTCCCGTGGAACGCGTTCGAGATCGCGGCGGAGCCTTCTGCCTGCACGCCGACGATACGCGGCACCCGCGCCATCCAGCCAAGTTGAACCAGATCCTTGAAACCTTTATGTATGCCGGAGATGATATTGCCATCTCCCACAGAGATAAAGACCGTCAGTGGTTTATGGTCGCTTTCTTCGCCGATACGCTTGTGCAATTCACGATGCGCGCTTTTCCACCATTCCCATATTTCGAACGCGGCAGTCTTCTTACCCTCCGCAGTGAAAGGATTGTAGCCCGTATTGCGACAGTACCAGCCGAATTCATCCGCGCATTGGATGGTCAGGTCGAATGCATCATCGTAGGTTCCATCCACCAAAATGACCTTTGCTCCAAAAATGAGCAGTTGTGCCACCTTTGCCTGCGGCGCAGATTTTGGAGCGAAGATCACAGCCTTTTGTCCGACCGCGGCAGACATCCCTGCGAGAGCCGCGCCCGCGTTGCCGGTGGAAGCGGTCACCACCACCTCAGCTTTTATTTCCTGTGCGCGCGCTACAACAATTGCTGAAGCCCGATCCTTGAATGAGGCGGTCGGGTTTTTCGATTCATCCTTCAGCCACAGGTTCTGCAGACCAAGTGTTCCAGCAAGGGAGGTCAACTTGAAAACAGGCGTTCCGCCCGCGGCGTGAAGCGGAGTCGAATCCCCCTGCGGCAGGGTAACCGGCAATAGCGGACGATACCGCCAAAGCGACGGATCGGTACGTGAAAGAATATCCTCCGGCTGGTATTTGCTCTTGATGGAGTCGAAATCGAGCACCACATCCAAATTCCCGCCATCCTTCGGACAGGTGTAGGTCGCTTCGCCAGGAGCGTATTCACCTTGACATAACGAACAGCGATAACCGACGAATTTTCCCATGCATTGATTTTACCCGATATGAACAAAGACCATGCACGGTCATATCGCACATCGCACAAGGAGCGGCTTCAAAAAGAAATTGCATGGGAAATACTGGTAATGACAACAGGGAAAGCATTTCGTAAAACCGGAGATCCATAATGATACAAGCGTGAGGAAAATGGTCAATTAGAAACAAAAAAATCCCTCCCGAGTTTGTTGACTTGGGTTTAAAGTTATGCTATTATCCCGACGAGATATTAGATATAATATCTAAAAACCATGAGCAAAAACAATCATGTACACAAGCAATTGAGAAATGTTGTGGCAGATCAAATGCGCACAGCTATTCTGGATGGACAGTACAAACCCGGGGAGTGGATGCGGCAGGAACGCATCGCTCAGGAACTTGGTGTCAGTCAAATGCCGGTGCGTGAAGCGCTCAAGGAACTGGCTTCGGAGGGATTGATCGAACATGTCCCCTATCGAGGGGCACGGGTGGTGAATATTTCCGCCAATGATGTTGAAGATATTTACGCCTTGCGTGCCTTTTTGGAAAGCCGGGCAGCCGGCCTTGCTGCCAGTCAAATTACTCCTGAAGAACTTACCGAACTAAAACAGTTGCATGCAGAGATCGAAGAATATTCTGCTCCCGAGCATCTCGCAAAATACCGCGAATTGAACCGCCGTTTCCACGAACTGATCTTCACTGCCAGCCGGCGCGATTATCTGATCCGCACATTGAAATTATTATGGGCGGCTTTTCCCACAATGCTGATGGGAAATTATCCGCGCACCGCTTCACAGCCGTTGGTTGGACGTGACAACGTAGATCTGATTGAGCATGCAACAATCATCGATGCCCTCAAAAGAGGCAATGCAGATGCCGCCCAAAAAGCAATGAAGGAACACATCGAATCTGTAATGCGTGAACTAATGGGCACGATCACAAAATAAACAAGACCAATCAAAGCCTGAAATTGCAAGGCAAGTTGTGCAAAATATTTTCCAAAAGGAGAATCACATGAAAGCCAATGTAAAGAAATTCAGGTCTGTATTTCAAGCAATCTCAATTGTTCTGATGCTTGTTTTTGTTCTTGGGCAGGCAACGAGTGTTTCAGCCGGGGGAAAAGCGCGTTATGAATATTATGTCGTGGGCAATGAAGGGGATGTGACCACTTCCACTTCAGCCGGGTTGTTGCTGATGGGCGGCAGTACAGATGTGGACGAAGCCTTTCAGTGGATGATCAACAAATCGGGCGGCGGTGATTTTGTTGTGATTCGAGCCACGGGTACCGATGCATACAATCCCTACATTTACGATTTGGGAACGGTCGACTCGGTGGCGACCATCATTATCAAGAACAGAACTGCTGCAAGCGATCCATTTGTCATTGAAAAAATCCGTAGTGCAGAGGCATTGTTCATTGCGGGGGGTGACCAGTACAATTATGTGGATTACTGGAAGGGCACACCTGTGGAAGATGCCATTCATTATCTTGTCACACGCAATGTTCCCATCGGCGGCACCAGCGCTGGATTAGCAATCATGGGAGAGTTCCTATTCTCAGCAGAAAACGGGACAATGGATTCTGAAACCGCACTTTCAGACCCCTATGGCAGGCGCGTCGCGCTGGACCGTGATTTTTTGGTCCTGCCCAATATGAGTGACATCATCACTGACAGTCACTTCGTGGCGCGCGACCGCATGGGAAGACTGGTCACCTTCCTGGCACGCATCATGCAGGACGAGTGGTCAACCGACGCGAAGGGCATCGGCATCGATGAAAAGACCGCTTTGCTCGTGGAACCCAACGGAACCGTATCGCTGGTCGGTGCGGGGGCTGCATATTTCCTTCGAGCACCGGGCAAGCCCGAGGTCTGTGTGAGCCGCACAGCTCTTACATTCCAAAATGTGTCTGTGTATCGCATCAGCGGTTTAGCCACATTCAATTTGTCCAAATGGAGCGGTAGAGGCGGAACTGCTTACAGTCTATCCGCAGAAAATGGGGGGCTCACGTCCACACAAACTGACGGAGCGATTTATTGAGTTCCGGGTTTATACTGAAAGCAGATCGATTAATTTCAGGACTCGGAAATTCCATTTGTCGTTGGAAGGAGGCACAACAGAATAGAGAAACCAGACCTGATGAACTGAAAGTCGGACAAGAATTTAAATTCTCTTGGAGGAGAAAAATGAAACGAAACCTGTACATTTTGCTTTCGCTCGTCATCCTGGCGAGCATGTTGCTGGCGGCATGCGGCGGTGGAGCCGAACCTGCAGCACCTGAAGAACCCGCTGCACCCGCACCGCAAGAACCCGCTGCACCCGCACCTGAAGAGCCTGCCGTACCCACATTCAGCGGCACCGCCACGATCACTTTCGTGCAAGAGCCGGATAACCTGAACCCGTTGTACACAAGCATGTCCTTTTCGGGTTACCTGCGTCCGTTCTATCTTAAGCCGTCGTGGGACTTTGATGAGAATGCGATGCCTGTCCCAGTGCTTGTCGCGGAACTTCCTACTGCTGAAAACGGCGGTTTAAGCGCAGATGGCAAGACCATCACCCTGAAATTGCGCGATGACATCACCTGGAGTGATGGTGAACCGCTCACAGCGGATGATTATGTCTTTACCTTTGACATGATCATGTCCGAACAGAACACGCCGCTGGGACGCTACCCCTATGACACCTATGTGGAAAGTGTTGTAGCCCAGGATCCCACCACGGTCGTGATCACCCTCACTGATCCTTTGGCCGCCTGGCAGACATCCCTGTTCAACTGGGTTTTGCCCAAGCATGTTCTGCAGCCGGTCTTCGATGCAGAAGGCACGATTGACAATGCTGAGTGGAATCGCAATCCGGTTCCCGGTGTGGGACCCTTCGTTCTGGATCAATGGGAAACCGGCAGCCACCTTTCGTTCAAAGCCAACCCAAATTGGGTCAACCCACCGAAACTCGAGCAGGTCTTTGTGCGAATCGTGCCTGATGATGCCGCACAAGAGGCTGCCATCCTAGCCGGTGATACGGATATCGGCGCCTTCCTCTCATCCGACCAGATCGAAAAGCTTGAAGCGGATGGCACAGTAAAGGTTCTGCCTCTTGAATCCGGCTACAACGAAGCCTGGTTCCTGAATGTTAACCCCGACACCGCGCGCCCGTTCATGCTCGATGTGAATGTCCGCAAAGCGCTTGCCCTTGCCACAGACCGCTTCACCATCGTGAATGACTTGCTGGTGGAGAGCATCAACCCGGTCAATGTCACTTTCTGGGATACCACACCACCGTACCAGACTAGTTTGGAACCCTACCCGTACGATCCGGAAGAAGCCAAGGCATTACTTGACGCTGCCGGTTGGGTGGATACCAATGGCGACGGAACTCGCGACAAGGATGGAGTGGAGTTGATCGTCCGCTATGCCACGAACCAGCGCGAATTGCGCAAGAACGTGCAGGCTGTCGTTCAACAACAATGGAGTTTGGTGGGCATCGGTGCCGAATTAGCCAACTACTCCAGTGATATATTCTGGAACGGCTATAACGATGGTGGACCGCAGGCGCTTGGCACTTACGATGTCGCCGAGTTCTCAAGTTCAGCGAATGCCTTCCCGGATCCGGACACGAACGGCTTCACATGCGCGCAAATCGTCAATGCGGATAACCCCGACGGTTCCAATACCCAGGGTTACTGCAATCCGGCGCTCGATGAATTGTTCGTCAAGCAGGCTGTTACGGTTGACCCGGTGGTTCGCAAGGAACTGTTCAACCAGATCCAACAGATCATGTACGATGATGTTGTGTACATCGGCATGTGGAAAGATCCTGATCTGTGGTCGCTCAGCAACCGGTTACAGAACGTAAAATTCTCAGGCGTTTACCCCTTCTGGAATGCCTACGAATGGGAAGTAGCCGAGTAAATTAGCATGATACACTGTACCTGCCGGGCATTGAAATATCCGGCAGGTACAATTATTTCAAAACTCATGACCAACTATATCCTTCGACGACTGGTACAAGCCATTCCACAACTTTTCATTATCAGTTTGATCCTGTTCGTGCTGATGCAGGCATTTGGCGATCCGATTGCCACGCTGGGCGGGCGCATCCCTCCTCGCCCTGAAGATCGGGAACGTCTCCGCCGCCAGTGGGGACTGGATCAGCCAGTGTATATGCAATATCTCACCTGGCTGGTTGGCAACGACTGGCAAAAGATAGATATGGACGGCGATGGCGTGCCGGAAACGCCCGGCAAACGGCAAGGCATACTGCGCGGTGACTGGGGCAACTCGCTGGTCACACGCCAGCCAGTTTTGAAGATGATTGGGGACCGCCTGCCCAATACAATGCTGTTAATGCTCACAGCGGAATTTGTCATTATTATTTTTTCAGTTTTGATCGGCTTGTATTCCGCCCTGCGTCCCTATTCCTGGTTCGATAATCTGGTGACCAGTCTGTCCTTCATCGGGTTTTCCATGCCGGTCTTCTGGCTGGCACTGATGTTAATGTACATCTTTGCGGTCAACTTTCGACGCTGGGGCTTGCCCTACCTGCCTACAGTAGGCATGTTCGATCCAGCCGTGGGCAAGGAGCCGTTCGAGGTCTTAAAGCACATGATCCTGCCTGTGACCACGCTGGCGATCATCAGCACTGCCGGTTACAGCCGGTTCGTGCGTTCCAGCATACTGGAGGTGCTGGGGCAGGATTATGTACGCACTGCCCGCGCCAAGGGACTGCGCTCCATGTATGTTGTATTCCGCCACGCCCTGCCCAACGCGGCACTGCCCTTCATCACGATTATCGGCCTGGATATTCCCATCCTCATGGCGGGAGCAGTGGTCACTGAAAGAATCTTTGCCTGGCCAGGCATGGGACGGCTTTTCATCGATCATACCAACCGCTCCGATTTTCCCATGCTCATGGGCATCTTGATGTTGATCTCTATCGCAGTTGTGATCTTCCAGATCATTACCGACGTTGTATATTCTTTCGTTGATCCGCGAATCCGTCTGAATTAGGGAATACCATGACAGACTCTGCGTCCATCTCCCTGACCAATGATGCGATAAAAATCACACCGCCGCTTTCGCCGATGGCATTGGCTGCGCGGCGTTTTCGCAAACATCGCATGGCAATGTTCGGACTTGTGCTACTTTTATTGCTTGTCCTGTATGTCAGCTTTGGCGGCATGGTATCGCGTGGATATTGCGCTCCGCTTGATCGGGAAGTGAGCGGTGAGGCATGGGCAAATTGCAACGACACCAGTTTGAAATTGCAGTCCCCCTCTCTTGATCACATCTTTGGTACCGATGTCATTGGGCGGGACATATTTGCCCGCACTGTTTATGGCGGACAAATATCTCTGCTCATAGGAATTTCCGCCGCCATCGTGGAGGTCATGCTCGGCGCGCTTATCGGAGCAGTTGCAGCATACTATGGCGGCTGGATCGATAGTATATTAATGCGCTTTACAGAAGCAATGCTGAATATTCCCAGTCTGTTCCTGCTCATTATCGGCGCCAAATTCTTTGGCGGCAGTCTGCCCGACTTCAATTTATTTGGTCGCCAACTAACCGGCAGTGTAATTGTCATCATATTGATCATCGGCGTCACATCATGGATGTATCTGGCACGCATCGTCCGCGCAAATGTACTCTCATTGCGCGAGCGTGATTACGTTTCCGCGGCACGTGCCCTTGGCGCGTCGGACCGGCGCATCATCTTTACCCACCTGCTGCCGAACACCTTGGCACCCATGATTGTCAGCGCCACACTTGGCGTTGCAGGTGCGATCCTGAACGAGGCTTACGTCAGCTTCCTCGGGCTTGGTGTGCAGGGTGCCACCGCCACATGGGGCAACATGCTCGACGGTGCCTACCAATACCTCGAAACTGCTCCCTGGCTGTGGTTCTTCCCCGGCACGATGATCCTGCTCACAGTGCTGGGCATCAACTTCCTCGGCGACGGTCTGCGCGATGCGCTCGATCCTTACAGCACACGCCACATATAAACTTCCAAAACGCATGAAAATACTCATCGCCATTGGTGGCGCAATGGATTCCGAAGCACCCATGATCTTCAAGGAGTTCGTTCGACGTGCTGGCGGGGCGAAAGCGCATATCGTCGTTTTGCCACAGGCATCGGAGCGGAAAGACACGGGGGACGAATACGTCCGCATTTTCATGGATTTGGGCGTCAAACGCGAACCCATCTCCCTCGAGTTCCGTTCACGCGTCGACGCAGACCTGCCTCAACATCTAAAAGCCGTTCACAACGCCTCAGCCGTTTTTATCGCAGGCGGAACGCAGATGCGCCTGTCATCCATCATCGGCGGGACCAAACTCGAATCAGAACTTCACAAAGCCTACCAACGCGGAGCGGTCATCAGCGGCTCGTCTGCAGGGACAGCCATCCTCTCCAAAGTGATGCTCGCCTACGGCAAAGGCGGACCAACTCCCCGCGAACGCATAGCACAGTTCTCGCAGGGATTCGGTTTCACAGATAAGATCGTCTTCGACCAGCACTTCCGCCAGCGTGACCGGCTCGGACGGCTCGCGTATGCTGTCGCGACTCATCCCGGTCTGTTGGGCGTGGGCGTGGACGAGAACACTGCCGCCATCGTAGAAGGCGACTCGAAGATTTCTGTTATCGGCAAAGGTGCCGTCACCATCGTGGATGGCAGGAATATCACTGCCAGCAATGTTGCCGAGGTCACCGCCTCGCGCCCCATCGCCATCAGCGGATTACAGGTCCATGTGCTAACCCCCGGCTGCACCTTCAACATCAAGAAACGCACCGCATACATTCCCCCCCTTACACTCGAATAACTTTCGCAAGCTTGAAATCCAGTAAGCACAATTATCGCCTTCCAATTATGAAAAGGTGATTGAAATCTGGTATAGAATCGATATACTTTAAATAAAGAATCAAGGAAGTGAGGGCTTTCGATATGGAACTATCCACCACCGAGTTCTACCGACTGGACCCGCTGACGGGGAGTCATAACTTCCTGAGTTTTGTTGAAACACTCAACCGAATGGCCATGCAGGAGACAAAACAGCCATTTTCCATCCTGTATACAGATCTGAACAACTTCCACAAGCTAAATGAGACAAGAGGAAATTCGTTTGGCGATACAGTCGTCCGTTGGCTGGGAATCGTATTACAGGAGGAATGTAATTCACCCACGTATCGCGTTGGCGGGGACGATTTTGCAGTCATACTTGCCAATTGAAAACATGCTGAACATGAGGAATTGCTCAACCGAATCTATGCCCGCTTGAACAGGGAAGGTGAACAACTGGGCATCCCCTCCCCTCCTGCAAAAATTGCCTTGATTCATTTTGAAGGTGAAAACATTTTTTCCATCAATGATGTCATCTTCCATTTATGGGAAACCATACACGATGTAAAAAGGAATAAGGAGGGAACGATCAGTATTTTTTGGTCACGCGACTTGATCAAATCCACCACAGAGTTGGATGAACGTGGTCAGGAAGACATCATCCGTTCATGGAAAGTGCTGCGATATATTGCCCAAAATGCTGTCATCACAATCATTGGGATGGGACACGCGCTCGATACCGCCCAAAAGGATTCATTTCTCGATTCCATTTCGGGGCTGCCGAACATGCGAGCCGCGCTATTAAAAATAGAGAAGGTGATCAAGGATGCGTCCGCCGCCAATCAGCCGTTTGCAATCCTGATGATCGATGGGGATAATTTGCGTCTCTTCAACAGCATCAATTATGCTGCCGGTGATGAAGCGATCCAGAACATGGGCAGGGTGCTTTCGGAGCATTTGCGTCCGGGTGATTTCCTTGCCCGTTGGCGGACTGGTGATGAATTTCTGGTCATCCTGCCGAATACCTCCGGCGCAGGTGCAAAGATCGTTGGGAAACGCTTTTGTTCAGCGATCCGGGAGGCATCCCAAAAATGGAAATTCCCAACCAGCATCTCAGTCGGGATTGCCGTTTACCCCAGGCATGGAGATCATGTCAATGCACTCGTGGACACGGCAGAGGCGGCAAACAAGCAGGCAAAAGATGAGGGAAAAGACCAGGTCGTGCTGGCAGACTAAAGTCAGCGCAATGAAGCGGGTAACAGTCGTGCCTCCCCGCTTTTACGGTCAATCAACTCCCAGTCCAAGATGCATTCCGCCACTGACGAACCATCCGCACGCGTGATGCTCACGTCACGCGTGCCGCCCATCTCATGGATATTGAGTGGATGCGTGGAAATGTTCAACATCTCCCCCAAGCTCGCAATCGACAAATACTGGATGTGAACCCGCTTCGTGACTACGCTCAAACCTGCCTCCGCCAACTTGACCGGACTCCACCCCCGAGCCAACATATCCTGCGCCGCAACCTCCTCCGCATAATTGACATAAACCGCGTTGTTGACATGGTCATACACATCCAGGTCCATCCACTCCACTCTTCGTTGAATTACAAATGGGTTTTTCGCTGGCGCAACTTTTGGAAATTTTTCATACGGAAACACGCGTGGATTTTCCAACCGAAAGCGATCCACATCTTCATCAGATAATTTTTTTGGTCCCCCCGTTTTGGCATCCATGTAGACGATGTGCTGTGTTCCCTGCGCGATCACTTTATCGCTGTCTTTGAATTTCATCTCAAAGCAACGCATCCCCCGCACCCGTTTCCACTCAACCATCCAGATCGTGAAATCAAATTTATCGTTATGCCGCAATGGATGCAGAAAGCGAATCTCTGTTTCGCGGATCACCCAGAACACATCGGGGTTTTGGCTGTAGTCCGCATCCCAACCCATGGCAATACCCCAATCCCATGCAGTTTCGATGAGATAGCGCAAATAATTCGCGGGACTGACAACACCGCTGGGATCCAGTTCCCCCCAACGCACACGGAATGAACGAGTAAAGATTTTTGACATCCGCTGATTTTACTTGATATGGAGACTTGATATGGAGACAGACCTGACAGGTCTTCACAGAAGTCTGGCGAACTCGCGGCTTTGTCCACGCACGGATTATGGTTAACGTCAACGCACATGAGACCTGTCAGGTCTCTTAACCAAAGCGGACTCTCAGGCTTGAAACCTTAAGAGTCCGTTTGCCTTCTATCCGATGTACTTAACTATGGCTTTAGACACGCAACGAGATAAATGTCCATGTGTTTTATAAGCTGGACAAATAAAGGAGCAGCCATGACCGAGTCAAATCGCCGTGTCAAAGGATTAGGTGAAGTTTCCATCCACGTCAGGGACCTGGATGCGATGCACAAATTTTACGAAGAAGTGGTGGGACTCGAAGTATTGAGGCGGGACGAGAGTTTTGTATTCTTCAAAATCGCCGAAGGCTATGGTGGTCACTCCCAGAATCTCGCCCTGTTTGAAGCATCGAACACCATGTTTCTTGATAACAAGGCTGAACATCTGAATTCACAAGAGACGACGCTCCACCACATTGCACTCAACATCGCGCTTGAAGATTTTGAATCTGAGAGAATGCGCCTCGAGGGTTTGGGACTGAAGGTCAATGCAACTGTACACGAGTGGTTGCATGTCCGCTCGCTGTATTTCTACGATCCTGAGGGGAATCATTTGGAGTTTGTCGCTTACGATGAGACAGTCCAATAAACAATAAGGACTCTCAGGCTTGAAACCTTGAGAGTCCTCACTTCTGTCACCTTGGCATGGTGACTGGAACCTTTTTCAATCTCATTTCGTTCTCCACTAAAAAGGAACCTATGAGATCAAAAATCGTTCCGACCCTCCTCGCAGGCCTGATCGCTCTCGCCTGCGGACCGATCACCATAACCATCGGTCAAGCGCAGCCGTCAGCCACTCCAATCATCGCAACACCTGTCTTCGCACTGCCAGACCTGATGATCACTTCGAGCCTCATCAGCATGGTGGATATTAACGGAAATTGCCTCCCCGGTTACGAATTGACGGCGGTGCTGTTCAATCAGGGAAGTCTCTCAGCACCGGAGGTCCTTGTGGAGGAACTCATGAGCGGGCACAGGATCTATGTGGGAACCCTGGAACCCTATCAAAGCATGGTCCTCCAGTTCCCAGCCTCGCCCAATGGCAGGTATCGGATCATGATCGATCCGCAGAACCAGATCCTGGAAAGCGACGAAGCCAACAACATCGTTACCCCTCCATCCATCCCTGCCACCCCGCCGGGATACTGTCTGCCCAACCTGATCCCAACGCCAACTCTCGACCCATTTGAGCTTTATCTGCTTACACCGACGCCAGTGAAGTAGTCAAATCGGTTATTTCCTTGATTGACAGGATCAAAAATGGACGCTCAAGTTTGAAACCTTGAGCGTCCATTCATCATTCATCCTTCTGCATTCTGCCTTACTTCTCTTCCCTCTCCCAAATCTCCCTTGCAATGACCTCCTGATCCACAGGCAGCCTATCCACCCGCACACCTACAGCGTTATAGATCGCGTTCGTGATGGCAGGCGTGGTTGGAATGCTGCACATCTCACCCACGCCCTTTGCGCCATAGGGACCTGCTTCCACGGGATGCTCCACAATAATGGATGTGATCTCAGGCGTCATCACAATGCCAGGGATGCGGTAACGCGCCAGTCGGTCAGTGACCACGTAACCATCTTCGACAATGAATTCCTCAGTGAGGGCATTGCCGAGTCCCATCATCACACCGCCCTCGACCTGTCCCTGCAAGCCCAGCGGATTGACCGCCATGCCTACATCGTTGGCAGAGATGACTCTCAGCACGCGCACTTCACCTGTCAACTTGTTCACTTCCACTTCAGCGGCTTGGACTCCGAACGAGAAAGCGAAGTGCATGTCACCGCCGGTACCGAGCGGCTGGGTCTTCGGCGCTTCGTATTCGTAACGGACACGCGGCTGTTGACCGAGAGCGTTCATTTCTTTGCAGACTTCTGCATAAGTCAAAGAATGTCCATTCACATGGACAACCCCATCTTCATAGCGGATCTGTTCAGGGCGGATGTCATATTTCTCAGCCATGACCGCAGTGATCTGGTCACGCAGAGTCTTCGCCGCATAACGGGAAGCATTTCCTGTAACAAAGGTTTGACGCGATGCCGTAGTCGGACCACCATTCGGAGTCAAGTCTGTGTCCATAACCAACACCTTGACACGGTCGGGCGACACAGACATTTCCTCCGCGACGATGGTTCGCATCACGGTGACCAATCCCTGCCCCATCTCTGCCGCCGAACTGCGGACCTGGAAAGTCCCGTCTTCGTAGAGTTCCACGTCCGCGCCAGATTTGTCAGGTGCGCCGCCGCCAAGTCCCGTGTTCTTGTATCCCGCCGCAAAGCCCCAAGCTCTAACAAGATTTCCGTCCTGAGCGGAACGAAGTGCAGTCGAAGGACGATTTGCAACAGGCGTTTCGACTGCGCCTTCGGCTCCGCTCAGCGCGGAGGCTTGGGAGGAAGAAACAACTATCGGCTTGAAAGGAAGCGGATTGTGTTTCCGCATCTCCGCATCCACTTTGTCGATGCATTCGGTTAATCCCACTGACTCACGTAACAGTTGTCCTGTATTCGTGATGCTCCCAACATGCAAGGCATTCATGCGACGCAGTTCGACGGGGTCAATATGCAACTTCTCGGCGAGCATATCCATCATCGACTCGACCGCGAACGCCGATTGTGTCACGCCGAATCCACGGAACGCACCCGACGGCGGATTGTTGGTGTACATGGCATAACAATCGGCGCGCACATGCTCGATATCATACGGACCCGCCGAGTGCGTGGTGGCGCGGGTCATTACCTTTTCACCAAGCGACGCATACGCGCCTGTATCGCCATAGAGTTCCGACTCGCACGCCACGATGCGCCCATCTTTCTTCGCGCCGATCTTCACTCGGATCTGCGTGGCATGTCGTTTCGGATGCACCACCAAACTTTCATGACGGTCGAACAACAACTTCACGGGTCGCTGCGTCGCGTCCGCCAGCATCGCCACATGGATCTGCCCCATGATGTCTTCCTTGCCGCCGAAGCCGCCACCCATCAACTGCCCTACAATGCGCACCCGCGACTCATCCCAACCCATTGCGCGCGCCACCTGTTCACGATCCTGATACGGAATCTGCGAGCCGCAATAAATTTCCATGCGACCATCCGTCAGCGGCACACCGATACTGCATTCAGGTTCAAGAAACGCGTGATCGGTCGTCGCTGTGTGGAACGTATGCTCAAGGATCACGTCCGCCTCAGCAAAGCCCTCCTCCAGATCGCCCTTGCGCACCTTGATATGCTTGAGCAGATTTCCCTTCTCATGGATTTGCTCGACTCCCTCCTGACGTGCCTGCACTGGATTCGTGATGACTGGATGAAGATCAAATTCGGCTTCGATCAAAGCCGACGCCTGCTCGGCGATCTCAAGCGTTTCCGCCGCTATGATCGCAACCGTATCCCCCACATACCGGACGCGTTCCCCCACGCCGATGATCACGGGCCAGTCATAGATGACCAGTCCATGATTATGTTCACCTTTGATATCTTCCGCAGTGAGAACAGCAACGACACCTTCCAATGCCTTCGCCTTCGACACATGGAGTCGCTTCAGGAACCCATGCGGAATCCCTGCACGCCTGGCTTTGGCGAACAACATGTTATCAAACACAAGGTCATCGGTAAATATGGCTGTGCCAGTGACCTTATCCACGCCATCATGCCGTACATGCGTATGACCAACAGAATCGTGTTGATGGATTGAATCGGGAATATGAGTTGGTTTCTTAACAGGTTCACCCGTCCGCAACGACTCTGCCGCCGCAAGAATTGCATTCTCGATCGTCGGATACCCCGCACAACGACACAGCGTATCCTTCAACGCAAAACGGACCTCATCACTGTTCGGGTCTGGATTCCGCTTAAGCAGTGCATACGCCGTCATGATCTGGCCAGGGATGCAGAACCCGCATTGGACAGCGCCATGCTCCACAAAGGACTCTTGAAGTGGGTGCAATCTCATTTCATCACGGACGCGCTTCGCTAATCCTTCGATGGTTGTGATGTCTTTTCCATCCGCCCGCTCGGCAGGATAAATACACGAGACTACAGGCTCACCATCCACAAGGACGGTACACGCACCGCACTCCGCTTCCTCACAGCCGATCTTTGTCCCTGTCAGGCGCAGACGATACCGCAACAAATCCGACAGCGTTTCATTCGGCTTCGCTTCAAGGGTATGTTGTTGTCCGTTAACAGTAAGAGTAATTTGATTTGTCATAATTCACTTCCTAAAGTTCCTCGGTGGTTGAGCGCAAGCAGTCGAAACCACCAATTTCATATTTGCTTGATATTTCTGGTTTCGATACATCCCGCGAAAAGCACCGCGGGACTACTCAACCAGCGGACAGGTTTTTATTTTGCTCGTCCCCACGCCGTTTCAACCACATCCCTAAACAACCCGCTGACATTATGCCTGCGATCATCAACCCGTGCAAGTTGGTTAAAGATAACCATCTTCATTCTACAGGGATTTCAATGACATCCACCGCCTTCGATGCTTTTTCGCGTTGGTCAATATCGAAAGTGACCAAAGGGATATTCAAGGTGGATGCGACTGCGACATAAACAGAATCCGCGCCGCGCACGCCGTATTTTGCGGCAATACGCGACGCGTCATCCATCAAGGATTTGTCCATGTCCACGATTCGGATATTCGGCAGGTTTTCGATCTTCTGGATGGCGCTCAATCCCAGTTCGGGTTTGCCTGTGACTCTACTAATTACCCCGCCCACTTCAGCAAGCAAAAGCGAAGGAGATACAAATGTTGTGCCCTGCTCACGTTGAGAGTTCATCCAATCCTTTACGAAAATATGAAACTCATCACTTTCTACAAGACGCGAGACCCAAACGCTTGCATCTACGACGACAAACATTACCTGCGTCCTTCTGAAACAGCTCTCGCCGCAGACACTCCTGTTTTCCAGTTCGCGCTGATTTCAGCGGCAAGACTATCCAACTGAGTCCATGCTCGTTCTGCATTTTTGGGTTTGGTTTTATTTACAGGAATCAGTAAAGCCACAACCCGCCCATGATATGTGACCTGGATTTCACTCCCTGTTTCGCGCACCATACGGATCAATTCACTAGTCTGTTGTTTCAATTCACGAATTCCAACGGTTAACATTTTTACCTCCAAATGTGCCTACAAATGTAGGCACATTTTATCACAAGCTGGCAAAATTAGCTTGGCCGCTCCCACGCCGTTTCAACCACATCCCTAAACAACCCGCTGACATTATGCCTGCGGTAATCGGCGCTTGCCCTTCTTGCACTCGTGCGGAATTGGGCCTGGGCAAGCAAGGCTTCAAGTGCAGATTCGAATATCGCGTCGTTGAGGGATTTTCCACGCAAAGTATCTTCGGCTTGCGTGGCACGGAAGGGAGTCCCACCGCCGGGACCAACAGCAATGCGGACATCTTTGATCGTGTCGTTTTCGCGTTCGAGCCAGACGGCGCAATTTAAAATGGGCAGTGCCACGCCTTGCGGGCGCATGATCCGTTTGAAGCAGGAGGCTTGATGAGGCTTGATAAGCGATGAATAAAAACCAACGATGAGTTCTTCGCCGTGTTTGAGGGAAGATTTGCCAGGTCCCAAAAATAAGTCTTTGAAAGGAACTCGTCTGGTCTCGACTGCTTGCGCTCGACCAGCAGATGCTACTTCAACTTCAACAATCAACGCGAGCAAAGCGATCGTCCCATCGGCCGCGGGGAGGGCGTGAGCGACGTTGCCTCCGAGAGTCGCCACGTTGCGGACTTGCGGTCCGGCGATCAGGTTACAGGCTTCGGTCAAAGCTTGGGCGTGCGTAACAACCAATGGGTCCAGAGCGACGCGGTTGACCGGGACGGAGGCGCCGATGAAGAGTTCATCCCCGCGTTGCTCGAGGAGAGTCATCTCGGCGATGGAAGTCACATCCACAAGTGTTTGGACCGGAGAATGGCGGCCTTGCTCGAGGTCGAGAAGCAGATCTGTCCCCCCAGCGATGGGAAGCAACGGACGCGGCGCGGTTGCAAATGCGTCCATGGCTTCGGATAAATTTTTAGGTCGAATGTAATTCTGCCAAAGGTTCATTGGTGGTGCCTTCTTTCTTTGGACGGCGGCACTTTTCGATGGGGTCCTTGCCCAACGCCGTGGCGCGTGCTGCGCCACGACCACCGAACCGATGGAATATATTTATTTTACAACAGCTGCGTTCTCTTCGGGACGAACACCTGCCATTAACAAGCCGAGTTTTTCAGGCATCGCGTCTGCGCGCTGAACAATATCCATGATCTGACCTTCATAGATGACGGCAATGCGATCAGAGAGCGCCAGGATCTCATCGAGATCCTCGGAGATAAGCAGGATGGCGGTGCCTTTGCGCCGCTCGACCAGCAGTTGTTCGCGCACATATTCAGTCGCGCCGATGTCAAGTCCACGCGTGGGCTGGGCAGCAATGATGGCGCGTGGATTGCGGGAGATCTCGCGTGCCAGCACCACTTTCTGAATGTTGCCTCCGGATAGATTCTTGGCATGGGTTTCCTGGGAAGGGGTCTTGACGCGGAACTGTTTGATTAACTCATCAGCATGGCTGGAAATGTCGCGCAACCTGAGAAAACCATAGCGGGAGTATGGCACCTTATGATGTTCGCGCAGGATCATGTTTTCAGCAACGGTGAATTCCTTGATCATCCCGTCACGCATCCGTTCCTCCGGGATGTAGGAAAGCATGCGGTCAGTGATCTCCCCTGGCGAAAGTGAGGTGATGTCATCGCCTTCAAGAAAGACTTTCCCACTGATGGTTTTGCGCAGGCCGGTAATGGTTTCCGCCAGTTCGCGTTGACCATTTCCGGATACACCCGCGATTCCCAAGATCTCACCCGAGCACACTTTTAGACTGACGCCGCGCAAACCAGGTGTACCGCGGTCACTTCCACACGAAACCTCCTCAAGCTGTAAACGGATCTCACCGAGTTCCATCTGCCCACGATCGGGTGCAAAACCGACCTCACGTCCGACCATCCAGTTGGCAAGATCCTGTTTGGTCGTTTCTGATGTCGGTCGTGTTCCGATCTTGCGTCCATCACGCAAGACCGTGACGCGGTTGCTGATCTCCACCACTTCATGCAATTTGTGGGAAATGAAGATCAGTGCGTGTCCATCCTTAACCATCTGACGCATAATGACAAATAATTCATCCACTTCCTGCGGAGTGAGTACGGCGGTCGGTTCATCGAGAATGAGAAGAGCCGCACCGCGATAAAGTGCCTTGATGATTTCAACGCGTTGTTGCTGTCCCACTGAAAGCTGCCAGATGTAAGCGGATGGGTCGAGCTTCAAGCCGTAGAGGGCAGCCAGTTCAAGGATGCGTTTGGAAACGACATCGAGATCGGTCAAAGCGCCGCGCGAAGAGGGCAGACCAAGCGCGACGTTTTCCGCAACGGTCAACGTTTGTACAAGCATGAAATGTTGATGGATCATGCCTATGCCAAGATTGATCGAATCGTTCGGCGAGGTAATGCTGACCGGTTTGCCGTTCAACAAGATCTCGCCTTCATCAGGATGATACAAACCATACAGGATCTTCATCAACGTACTCTTGCCCGCGCCGTTCTCCCCCAACAAGGCGTGGACTTCGCCGGACTTCACGTCGAAGTCCACGTGATCGCTGGCGAGGACACCGGGAAAACGTTTGGTAATCCCACGCATTTCGAGACTGTCAATGCGAGGTCTGCCGGAGGGGAGTGTGTTTGATATGGTCATGGCCTCATCCTGAGTGAAGGCCTGACAGGTTTTGGAAACCTGTCAGGCCTAAGTACCTTATTATTATGGGAGAGCGATCTTGATGCTGCCGTCAGTGATTCCCTTGATGGTTGCTTCAGCTGCTGCCTTGGCATCTGCAGGCAGAGAGTAGCCCGGATTGAACTCGATCACTTCGCCGCCATTGGAAAGATTGGCAGTGAAGGACTGTCCACCGAGCGTGCCGCCCTGGATCAAGCTGATCATTTCCTTAAGCATGACTTCCCAGTGATAGACCTGGCTGGCAACCACGATGGAAGGAGCCAGAGATGTCTGGTTGGATTGAGTGCCGAACCACAAGGCATTGGCTTCCTTCGCTTTGCCGATCGCGCCAACCACCATCTGGGCGGTACCGGTCAATACATCCGCACCAGCGGCAATATGAGTATTGGCAGCTTCGGCTGCCAGTGCGGTATCGGAGAACGAACCGATGTAGTTCACGTTGACCTGGATGTCAGGGTTGGTCGCAGCCACACCGGCTTTGAATCCATCGACATACAACTTGGCATCGCCGGTCTCGATCGGTCCGACCACACCGATCACATTGCTCTTTGAAAGCATCGCTGCCAGCACGCCATTGACATAGCCGCCTTCCTGGGAGGATGCCTCATAGGCAAAGATGTTCGGCTGACCGAACGTGTCCACGGTAGTGCCCCAGGCGAAACTGGTGTTCGGGAAATCGGGGGCGATCTCCTGCAGGGAGGATCCGTATTGTGAGCCATGCGCGATCACCAGGTTGTAGCCCTGGGAGGCGTAGTCACGGATGGCTGCCGCAGCATCATCCACCACGAACATGTTCTCGGAGTAGACGAACTCGAATTTGTCGGAGCCACCCATATCGTTCTGAATTCGGACGAGGGCATCATACATGCTCTGGCTGAAGGCAAGATCATTGATGGAACTTGGCATCACCACTGCCACACGAAACTTCTCAGCCGGGGCAGTTGTGGCAGGTGTACTTCCACAGGCGCTCAAGACCAGGGAAAGTGCTACGATCAGAGTTAATAACCATGCAAACTTTTTCATGCTTCTTCTCCTTAATGAATGGTTTCGAATCTTTCTACGGGACGGTCGATCCTGTTTCGCTACTTGGTTTCATGCAATTGGCAGTTGTACCTCCTTAAGAATCAGTTTTCCCTTTCGAAGGGTTTTGTCAGCGCCGCCGGAGCGCGGACCCTGGATACAGTAACAACCAACACTAAAATCGTGAGTACATACGGCATCATCACTGCTATCTCGGATGGGATCGGTATGTTCTTCACCTGGATCCACAATTGCAGTGAGTTAACCATGCTGAACAACAACGCACCACCCAGTACTCCCAGGGGGCGCCATGCTCCGAAATACACCAGCGCCACTGCAATAAAACCTTGTCCACTGGTCATATTCTGCTGGAACACATTCAACAACGCGATGGAGAGGGACGCGCCTGCAATGCCCGAAAGTGTCCCGCCAAGTATGATGGTGAAATAACGGATGCGTCCCACATTCACACCAAGGGAATCGGCAGCGTCCGGGTTCTCACCCACCGACCGGATCTTCAATCCAAGCGTGGTCTTGTTCAAAACGAACCATGCGATCGGCACAAGCAAATACGCGCCATAGACCAGTATATTATGGTTGAAGAAAATTTCACCTATTCCGGGAATATTGCTCAAAACCGGGAAGTAAATTTTCGGAAAGCCCTGGACCGTCTCCACCGTTCCCATTAATTTCTGGAACAATAAATCGCTCATCCCCAAGCCAAAGAGATAAAAACCGATCCCGCTGATTCCCTGTTGAGCTTGCAGGTTGACCGTTACATATGCCATTGCCAGCCCCATCAATGCGCCGACCAGCATGGCAGTCAACACTCCCAACCACAAGCTGCCTGTTTTGAGCGCAACATAAAATGCGGCGAATGCGCCCAAAAGCATTTGCCCTTCCACTCCTAGATTCAACACACCGCTGCGTTGACCAAAGGTCTCGCCAATGGCAGCGTACAAATATGGAGTGGCAAGGCGTATCCCAGAAGCAAGAATACCGATCAGGACAGTGACAGAAAAAAGATCTGAAATCATGAGGTTTTCTCCACTGGCAGTATTTTCTCTTCTTTGTCAGATGGTGGAGTTTCCGCATCATGCACGGCCGCAGCCTGCCTTCTTCGCTGACGCCTCTGCCGCCAGATCTCGCTGCTGACCACGAAGACAACCACCAATCCGTTCAATGCCGTGATCAATGCCGAAGGGACCTGTACAACGCGCTGCATGCTATTGGCACCCACCAATAATGCACCAAATAAAATCGAAGCCGGGATTGACCAGATCGGATGCAACTGTCCGAACAATGCTGCCACAATTCCGTTGAATCCGGCGCCTCCGGTAAAACCCGAAGCGGACCCATCCGTGATCATGCGGTAGTTCACACCATACACCTGTGTTGCACCAGCCAATCCTGCGAAGGCGCCGCTCAACAGGAGAGACAAGACGATATAACGCGGCACCTTGATTCCCGCGTAACGTGACGCATTCGGGTTCTGTCCCACCGCACGGATGCGATAGCCCAGCGTGGTACGCCATAAAAGGATATAGACGAGAATGGCAAGAACAACTGCGATCAGCACTCCCAAATGCAAACGGGTCGGTACCCAACGAGGCAGAAGGAACGCCTCCAATAAACGCGCAGTCTGGGGAATCTTCGAAGCACGTTCCGCCTGAACCGGATCAATCATGGCATCCCGCAAAAGGAAGTTCATTAATTGCACGGCAATGGCATTCATCATCACAGTGCTGAGGATTTCATTGACCCTGAAATATGCCTTTAATAGTCCTGGTATGCCTCCCCAAATCGCCCCTCCGACAAACCCTGCCAACAAAGCGATCGTGATCACAAACCATCCAGGCAGACTGGTGAAGGATAATCCAACCCAGGTCGCCAGAAGCGCCCCCACGATCATCTGTCCCTCACCACCAATGTTGATCACATCCCCGCGGAAGGAGATGCAAATGCCCAGGGCCACCAAAAGCAACGGTGTAGCTTTTACCAATGTCTCTGCGAACGCATTGGAGGTACCGAAAGCGCCCTGCCACAATGCTTTATACGCTTCAAGGGGGTTCACCCTCAAGAGTAACAACATCATGGCACCGACCAACAAGGCCGCCAGCGTGGCAAAAACAGGGAGCAGAGCATCAACAAGACGGGAAACCCACTCACTTTGAAAGGTTTTTTTCAAGGGCGGCATATTTTCTCCTCGCAATATCAGTATACAGGAAGCTTTTTCGAGTTGTCAGACATTTTGTAACAGAAATCGTATGATAATTATCCAGAACAAACCCTTAACCTTTTAAACAGGTAAAAAAACTGGATTCAATCTCCCTGTATCTGAATCCAGTTTTACCTTTGTGTGAGATCTTCGCCACTTTTCGACTTACTTCCCGCGTTCTCCTCTGATATACGGATTGCCCAATGCAGCGGGCGCACCGAGCCGTTTGCGCATGGCTTCGCGTGAACCGATCACGAGCACGATAACCGTGAACGCATACGGAAGCATCTGCAAAAAGAAACCGAGATACGGGTTGTAATAGAAAGGATTGTCGAGACCGAACAGCGTGAGCGGCGCCTGTATATCGAGGATGAGACGGCGGAGCGCACCGAACGCATACGAACCAACCGCGGCACGAACGGGATCCCACTGTGCGAAGATGACGAGACCGACCGCGATCCATCCCTGCCCGCCTGTGGTCAGTTCGCTGAACCAGCCTGGCGCAACCGCAAGACTGATGGTCGCACCGCCAAGACCTGCCAGCATGCCACCGACAAACACATACGCATAACGCATACGGAAGACATTGATGCCAAGTGCGTCCGCCGCAGCGGGGTACTCACCCACCGCACGCAGATGCAGACCTGGACGCGTACGATTGATGTAATACCAGGTTAGGGGAATCATCAAATAGCCGATGTATACCAATACACTTTGTTTGGTAAAGAAGATGGGACCGAGAATGGGAATTGCAGTAAGCAACGGAATGGAAAAGTTCGGCATGAGCGAAACTGTGCCAGCCTTGCTCAAGCCTTCGCCCAATACCAAGCTGATGCCTGCGCCAACCATTGTGAGTGCCAACCCACTGACGACCTGATCTGCTTGCAGGGTGATGGCAATGAATGCATGGATCTGGCTGAGCAAACCCGCGGCGATCATCGCAGCGAGTAGACCAATCCACGGATTGCCTGTAGCAATGGTCGTGCTGAAGGCAGTCATCGCGCCGATCAGCATCATGCCCTCCACACCAAGATTTAACACGCCTGAACGTTCTGCCAACACTTCGCCCAACGTCGCGAAGAGAAGAACAGTTCCAGATGCAACACCTGCCTGAAGAATGACGATGAAGTCCATGATTATTCCTCCTCACCCTTCACAACGCGGACACGATAACGGAGAAGGAAGTCGCTTGCGATCAAACACACAAGAATGATTCCTTGAATCATTTTCGGAATACCCGATGGTTGAATCTCTCGACCTGCCAGTATTAGTGCCCCAAATAAAATGGACACGATGATAATCACCAGCGGATTCAACTTTGCCAGCCACGCAACGATGATTCCCGTAAAACCGTATCCCGCCGCGATGGGAGCTGTCTGCAGACGTCGCACCACACCTGCCACTTCGCTCATGCCGCCAAGACCTGCCAGCGCACCTGAAAGTGCCATCACAAGGATGGTATTCTGCACAATGTTGATCCCCGCATATTTCGCGGCTTGCGGATTGTCACCGATCAAACGGATCTCGTATCCCCAGCGGCTGCGATACACAATGAACCACAGGATGATCGCAGCGACAATGCCAAACAATAATCCCGCATGTGTTGTCAATCCGCGGAAGAATGGAAGTTCGGAAGCATAATCTGACAGCCTCGGCAGTTCCGCCCCTTTCGGGAACTTCGGGCTCATTTGGAAACCGCCTTCACTCCACACACCGAAGATCCAATAGTTCACCCACGAAACAGCGATGTAGTTCAACATCAATGAGCTGATGATCTCGTTCACGTTAAACTTTGCCTTGAGATATCCTGGGATGAAGCCCCACGCCGCGCCCATGCCAAACCCCGCCAGCGCCATCACTGGGATGAACAGCCAGCGTGAAGTTTCCGCAGGCAGCACGGGTGCAAGCACAATGGCACTCGCTCCCCACGCGCCCATGATGAACTGCCCCTCGGCGCCGATGTTCCACAACTTCATGCGGAACGCAATTGAACATGCCAATGCCGTGAGAATGATGGGCGTCGCTTTCACGAATGTATCCGAAAGCACGCCGACACTTCCGAACGATGCGCGCGCAATGTAGGCATACGACCGAAATGGATTACCTCCAACGAATGCGATCACTACTCCGCCCAATATCAACGCCACCACCACCGCGCCCAATGTCACGCCCAGTGAAAGTGCTGTGGATGGCACTTCAAGCCGCGGCTCAAGTTTGATTCGCCACGAGGTACGCTTTTTGATTAATGTGGATTCAGCCATTTGCCGCGCCTCCCAATGCCTGGATTTGTTCCATCGGTGTGCCTGTCATCATTAACCCAATCGCCTCGATCAGACTGTGATCTGGTTCGCCATCAGGGACTTTTATCTCACCCATGATCTTTCCCTCATAAATGACGTAGACACGGTCACTCAGTGCCAGCAGTTCCTCCAACTCTTCAGAGATGAGAAGCACCGCTGCTCCCGCCTCACGCTGAGTCAACAACAGGCGGTGTACACCTTCTATCGCGCCCACATCCAGCCCACGGGTCGGTTGAACCGCAACCATAAAGTTTGGATGACCTGAAATTTCACGCGCAAGGATCACGCGCTGCAAGTTCCCGCCTGAGAGAAGTCTCACAGGCGTATTGACCGTTGGCACGATGATGTCATATGCTTCCTTGAGTTGCTGCGCGAATTTCGTTGCCGCGCCCATATCAAGCATCGTGCCATTGGAGATCGGCGGCTTGCGATAATTCTTCATGATGACGTTATCGGTCACGCTCAGGTTGGGTGAACTGCCAACATGCGTGCGGTCTTCGGGTACATACGACATGCCATGCTCGATGCCATACAATGTATCGCGATTGCTGACCTTCTCACCGTTCAAGGTCACCTCGCCTTGCTTGCACTTGCGGAGTCCTGCGATCACCTGTGACAACTCGATCTGACCGTTACCCGCCACCCCTGCAATGCCAATGATCTCCCCCGCACGGACGTTAAGCGAAACTCCGCGCAAGGACGGCAAACCTTTATCGTTCTCCGCATGGACGTTCTTCACATCCAAAATCAGTTCACCCGGTTTTTTGGGCTTCTTATCCACAAACAATACCACTTCGCGTCCCACCATCATGCTCGCCAGTTGTTGCTTCGTCACGCCCTTGGCAGAGACACCCGAAGCCGTTGCCACTCCGCGCCGCAAAACGCTGACACGGTCTGCGATTGCCGTTACTTCCTGTAATTTATGGCTGATAAAAATGACCGACTTGCCCTGTGCGATCATCGAGCGCAGGGTATCGAACAACCCATCAATTTCCGTCGGCGCAAGGACAGCCGTCGGCTCATCCAAGATGAGCACGTCCGCGCCGCGATAAAGCATCTTCAATAACTCCACGCGCTGCTGCTCGCCGACAGATAGCTGCCAGATCTTCGCGCGCGGATCAACTTTCAATCCATATTTATCGCCAAGGTCAGCGATCTTTTTGTCATACTCGTTCAAACGCATCAGGAAACGCGGATCATCCAGACCGAGCAGAATATTCTCTGTCACCGTCTGCGATGGCACGAGCATGAAATGCTGGTGCACCATGCCGATCCCAGCCTTGATCGCATCACGCGGAGATGAAAACTCCAACGTTTGACCTTTTACTTTGATAATGCCTGCGTCCTGCTTGTATAAACCAGCCAGCACATTCATCAATGTACTTTTGCCCGCTCCGTTCTCCCCCAACAGGGCATGGATCTCCCCGGCTTGCAACTCAAAATCCACGTGGTCATTTGCAAGCACGCCGGGAAAGCGCTTGACAATGCCTTTCATTTCCACAACTACATTGGAGGGTGTTGATTCGATCAAGGTGTACCTCCTCAAATTTCAGACCTGACGGGTTTCCGTCAAGCCGCATTTATCACGATCACAGTCAAAGGCAACATTCCAACAGGTAATCACATTCATAAAACCTGTCAGGTCTTTATTATACAAAAACGGGGCAGAACTTCACAGTCCTGCCCCATCCATCAAACTACTCTTACTCAGGCAATTCGGCGGTAATGCCTTCGGCCCACCACTTCATACAAACGGGCACACTGCAAGGCAGACCGTATTCAGGGAATGCATCCAAGTCAACCTGTTGCAGGCTCTGACCCGCGGGCAATACAACGTTACCTTTGTTGTCATTGATCGGACCGGTGAACACATCGAAGCGGTCGAATGTTCCAGCCTGCATCTGGGCGAGGATATCGCGCACTTCCTGTACAACAGCAGGATCGAGGTCAGCAACACCGGGTGTCAGCGACTGGTCTTCCATGAAGCCATACAGTCCCAACGCGCCGGTATCGGCATCGAAGTACTGCCAGCCGGGCTTGTAGGTGCCAGCAATGGTCTGTGCGGTGATGTCAGCATAGATCGGTCCCCAAACCCAATACGGGGCGGTGAGACAGCGTTCGACCTTGCATGAGCCGTACCAGTCATAGGTTACACCCCACTTGCCCTTTTCCTGAGCCACATCGGCAACAGCGGGGGTATCCGCACCGGTGAACACAACCTGCGCACCAGCATCGAAGAGTGAAGCGGCTGCTTCCTTCTCGATCACAGGATCATGCCAGGTGTTGATCCAGCGCACATCCATCGTGCATTCGGGGCAGGTCTTCTTCATGCCCAATGCAATGGCATTGCCCAAACGGATTTCTTCCGGGATCGGGAAGGTTGCCATATAACCAAGTTTCGGGTTGCCATCGGCTTTGGCGCGCGCGCCAGCCAGCATACCAGCCAGGAACTTCATGTTTTCCATGGCACCCATCAGGTTGCCAAAGTTGGTCTCGTTGGATTTGATACCGGTCAGGTGGACAAACATTGTGTCGGGGAATTCACCAGCCACGATCTCCATCGGATCGCCGAAGCCAAAGGATGTTCCGTAGATCAGGTCAAAGCCCTTGCGAGCCAACGCGCGGAAGACTTGTTCGGAGTCAGCGCCTTCAGGTACGTTCTCAACGTAGGCGATATTCACATTATCGACATTCTCTTTAATATAGAGAAGTCCCTCATAATGTGCCTGTGACCAGCCGCCGTCATCATGCGGTCCGATCAGGACCATCGCCACATTGAACATGTCATCTTCCACCGCGGGAATTTGGAAACCGCCAACTTCTTCAACTCCCCCTGCGCCGCCACCACATGCCGACAGTATCATTGACAGGACTGTCAACAACATCAAAACTTGCAAAAGTGTCTTACGCATTTCTACTCCTCTTTTTTGTGATTTTACGATGATAAGACAATACAAGCAGTAAGGTGTTTATCTCTATCTACGCAGCCTCCTTTCAAAATCATCTATACAATTATATTTTATTACGAAACTAAAACCAACCCTATTCTAGAACAAACCGCCCTTTCAATACAAGTACATTACTCATGACTACATGCGAACTTGCTCTGGACTTCGGCTAACGCCTCGATTCGCTCCGATCCGGCTTCACCACTCAGCACGTAGCTCCCCGGACTTGGATCTGTCTCTGCTTCGACGCGTTCCCAAAGTTGACAGAGCAACGGTCCCACATAATCCTTTGAGACCTTGTATGACACCTTCGAATACTCCAACGCCTTATCCCAGTCTCCGACATGGGCATACCCTTCAATAAATACGAACCGCTCAATTGGGCTGTTAGGGTAATCATCCAGTTTGAAGGCTTTGTCTCCAAGTTGAGCCACTTCATCCCAATCCCCCATTTGACGCGCAAGATCAGCCTTCTCGAAGAAATAACACCAGCCATGTTCCGGTTCGGGACCGTAGATGGCAGGCATCGTGGCTTGCTGCTCCGGGAGAATCCTGTCAGGGTTGGATAAGGCTGAGGCTTCGCGCATCAGGGTTGGGGTCGGGATGAGGCGGTTGTTTGGGTCCAGGTCCGGTTCGAGCAGGCGCAGACAGGCGGGCGGGGCATAATAAAATGACAGAACATCCGAAGTATTCCCGTTGAACTCACCGGCAAGATATTCGTAATGGATGGGTATGTCCTTTTGCAGCGCGGGCAGTGAGGCGGCTAGGCGGTTGGTCGGATAGAAGATAAAGTAATCCATATCCGGGGTTTGGCTGGTTTTGTAGATCCAATTGATCGGGGCGCTGATGGAGTTATCGGCACTGTATAGCAGTTCTTCATTCATCAACAAAAGCGTGTTGGGTTTAATGCCGGGTGCGCGCCAGGCAAGCTGCCAGAACATGTTCTTCTGCGCCTGCCAGTCGCGCAGGTACTCCACTGACCATAGGAATTGGCGACCCGCCGAAAGCGCGACAAAAAGGAGGGCAGCAAAATATTTGATGCGGACAGGTAGAAGTTCGATCACCCCCAGCAGGAGGAAACACGAACCGAACATGAACGATAACAAAGCTCGATTGGCAGGGAAGCCGAGAGTCACCGGCAGGTTCGTCACCCAATACGGGACACCGCCCAATAAGAGCATGATCGCGCCCACACCGATCAGCCATAGGGCATCGCGGTTTTTATTTTTTGCCGTTGAAGTTTCGGTAGTGTATTTTAGAAAAACAATCACACCTACAGCCAGAACGACAACGGCATATAAAATCGTAGTGCGCAGTCCATTGACAGCAGGATTGGGGAATTGAAACACCTGCATCCACGCGCCAACTGCTGCAACCCACAAGCTTGAGAGAACATTCCCCGCAAGTTGGGTGATGGTTTCAATCGGCGCACGGACAACTTCCTCCGTCAGGCTGTAGCCAAAGCCGGGGTGACTGTATACCAACGAGCGATAAAGCATCACAAGGATGATTACGCCGACGTAAGGCAGCCATACCTTGAGGGTTTTGACGATCCGCTTGCGGTTCGTCAATTGCTCATCGCGCAGGGATACGAAGATGACAACCGGGCGTATGAATTCGAGCAGGAAGAAATACTCGAACATCACGAGGTTCAACCCGGAAAAGATCATCGCAGGGATGATCCTGCCGCGCAGCATCAGGTGGAATGAGATCAAAAGGAAAAAGAGAACAATAAAGAAGTGCGAGTACACATAACTGACCCATTGTTGGTTGAAACCGGGGTAAAGAAGAACGAATAGCGAAAGCAAAAACGCAACGTCCCTACGGCGCGGAAACAGCCCTGCCATGAAAAGATAAAAGACATAGACTCCCGCCCAGCGCCAGAACATGGCGAACAACTGCCACACAGCAGGTTTAAGAGGAAGGATGAATCCAGTGAGTTGATACAACAACGCCCACACAGGGCGCGAATCCGAGAAATATTTTGTGGTCGCTTCGGTACCAAGCTGATAACGGATCCACGAGATGGGCTGATCATCCCAGTAAAAGCCCAATTGCCAGAAGAAGAGCCCGTAGGCGAGGAAAGTCACGATGAATAATGCCAGAGGAACTGCGAATGGATGTGATGCGAGGGAGGATATTCGCTTCTGCAAATTCTTCATAGATGGGTATATCTTAACCTGAAATCAAGGTTTTGGAGTCAATTCGGAATCAAGTTTCCTGATTCCCAAGTCATTTTTTCGTTGGTCGGTCGAACCAGTAGATGACACCGCCAACGAGACTGGCAGCAAGATTCAGCGCGAACACGGTCAATGAAAAAGCGACCGCGTCCGCGGAGGTGATGCCCCAGGAGGATGCAAAAAGGACGAAGACGCTCTCACGGATGCCGATACCGTTGACCGATAACGGCAGCAGGATCGCCAGATACAACAAAGGGACGAAGAGCATCAGGTCAGTGAATTTTACAGGCAATTGAATGGCAGACCCTACTACCCAAAAAGCAGATATATCCGACAGTTGGATGAGGAAAGAAACGAGGAAAACACCCGTCAACATGCCGGGATGACCAACCTTGAAACGGAAGCTATGCACCCAGTCTTTCAAGCGGAATCTTTCTGCAAAGGGGAAACGTACTATAAAGTTTTCCGCCCATCGCCCAAATGCAGGCAGGGTCGAGACAGCAGTGAGACCAGTCAACGCCAGGAATACACCGCCAAGCAAGAGCCAGAAAACCCAGTCTCGGGTGAGATTAAATCGCATCGAAAGCACGAACAGACCCAAGGTCACGAGTGAACCGTAACTTAGGACGCGTTCATAGAAAATGGTGGCGGCGACTGATTCCATTTTGCCAGTATCGCGTCCGCCGGAGTAGAGTCGGAAGGCATCTCCGCCCAGGCTGCCGGGAAAGAAGTTGTTGAAGAACAAGCCGATCATGAGACGTCGAAAGAGGACGATGAAAGGCTGTGTCAGGTCCCATGCTTTGAGCAGGAGTTTCCAACGCACAGCCTGCAAGCTGACCGACAAAAAATAAAGCAGGAAGAACACCAGCAAGTGAAGCGGATTGATACGGCTGAACGCGCGCGCGATCTCAGTGAACGCCGAGAGACGAATCAGATATGCCAGCAATAACCCGCTGACTAAAATGCGCAGGGCAAGCGAAACAACGGGTTTTTTGAGAAAATTCCATACGCGGGAAAGGGACGAGACGTTATCCATTTACGCGGCTGATTTCAAGCGGAAGATGAACCCCTCACTCATTACATGCTCCAGCTGAAAACGGGGATGTTTGGCAAATGCCATGTTCTCCTTCGGATACAAATGAATGATCCACATTGCACGCGGCGCTTTTTCATAGGAACGCAATATGTTCTCAATGACCTTGTTGGTCAGCATCTCGTTAAACGGATTGGAGAAGAATAACAAATTGGCTTCGGTTGGGATCTCGTATTGGGAAGCATCCGCATGAATGATCTCGAATTCCGTTTTGCTCTTTGACCTTTGCTTGAAGATTTCAAGGTTCTTCCGACAAGTTTCCACCAACTCGATGGAGAACTCCACACCAATCACTTTGCGGAATCCACGCTCGGCTGCCATGAACATGGCTTTACCTTTGCCGCTCCCGAAGTCGACAAAGCAACTATTCGCTGCGTCGATCTTGACCATGGAAAAAGTCTTTTTGAAAATGTAGGCATTCGTGCCTTCATAATAAACGCCGAATTCCTTGTTGGGCGAGTCAATATCAAGGTTCTCGAGTTGTTCGGTGTTGATCGTATCGACCTTGTACTTTATATCGAAGAGAAAGTCTGACACAACGTATCGAATCGTTGTGACAAGTCCCACCTTGCGGATGTTACGAAAGACTTTCCTGAAATTTTCCAAATTTAGGATGTCGAGTGCGGACATAAAATTTCCTTTTCCAATCGTAGATATTCTTAACACGTCAGGCTGAATGAAGTTAAAAAAATTAATACCGTAATCGTGTCATCCTGAGCGGCAACGAAGGGTCTCTACGCTTGAAGGTCAAGATCCTTCGGTCGCAGCGAACGCTCCCCCAGGGCGACATGTACTGTGAAATCAGGGTACGGCGTTAATTTCTTAAAAACCATAAAGCCTGATCTACAAAAAATATCTTATAACAGGCGACAAAAACGTTGTGATCACTCCCGAAGGCAAACTGGCAATGATCTTCTTCGCCCACGAGACCCGGTCAAACAAACGCGGTGATGGCTCCTGTGTTTTACCCGGAATAAAATACCGCACCGGCTCACTTATCTCCGTGCCCCAGCCCTGCTTGAACAGGATCAAACTCTCATGAGCCCGCGGCGCTTCGCCCATGTTGAACCAATCATACCCCTCCGCAACAGCATCCTGAATGATTTTCCAGATCACACTGTGTGCGGGCTGGTATTCGTTATCAGGCTCCACGGCAGACCAGGCGTAATATACCTCATTGAATGACCAGAACGTGAATATACCGCCAAAATAATTTCCATTGATACGCACCATGTAAAGACGCGCATCGCCTTTTGGAAAACTCTCAAAGATATTCTTGAACAGCTTTTTGACATGCGGGATGAATCCATGCTTGTGCCCATAGATGTTGACATACGCCTTATAGAACTCATCTACCAAATGACCGTCGGTATCTACATGGATTTCCATACCCTGAAGTTTCGCAGACTTGTTGAGTATCCGCTTGAAATTGGTGCGCAGGTTTTTGCGGATTGCATCCGTGCCGACTTTCAAATCCAGTTTGAAGGTGAAATCCAATGTTTCCTGAAAGGGAAGCAGCCCCGCTTCGACATTTAACAAGGGAACTGGTGCCAACACTTCAGCATGATCCACGCTGGAGGTTTTTTCTGCAACCACTCGTAACAAGGCATTCAACGCCTTGTCTGAATCAGCCAATGGACCGCAATACGTCGGGAATGGATTGGTCACATAATGCGCACCGCCAAAAAGCGGCTTGCACAAAAAGAACGGACAACCCCCGACAATTCTGTCCCCCTCTAGCGCAACCAAATGCCTCGTCGCAACGCCGTAGGTATTGTGCAACACCTTTCCCCATGCAAGATCATGCCCAAAACGTGCATCCACCCGCCCAGACAGAAAAGATGTGTAACGATCATGAAGAGCATCGTCCAAAGTATCAACGTAAATCATTACTAAAATTCTTTCACACAATCCCGCGAATCAAATGCGGACCCAAGGCCCGCACCACAAATGCTGGAAGCAGTTTCCACATTCGGATGGCAAACTGGAATTTGGCGCTCTTCTGATTCAACTCAGGGATGTGTTCACCTTTTGGTAAATAATACCAATAGGCAAGCGGTACCTTACGCGGTCTCCACTTCATTTTATACGTTTCATTCCCTGAACCATTCAGGCTGCGTCCCATGTCGCAGACCTGGAGTCCCCTTTGGCAGTAATGCTCCAACGTTGACCAGTACAAGAATTCACCCGCATAATTCGAACGGAAGTCATTCAGGATATTGGCATGCAGGTTGGTTGCCATCCCACCCTGACAGATCAAAACCGCCGTGCCAGCAAGTTTTCCCTTTTCATCTTTAACCACCACAAACTCAAGATCCTCCCCCAGAAGAGTCGCCATCCTTCGCAAATATTCTTTCGAATGGTACGGCGAACCCAACTCGTGCATACTCCGTGCCAGGACTTCATAAGTGTCATCCAGCAGTTCAAGATGACCGAATTGAACCTGAAATCCTTTTTTCAATGCCTGCCGTGTGTGCTTACGATGCTGCGATCCAAACCTGCCCCACAATTCTTCGGCATCGACTGGCAGGTCAATGAGATAGGTGGAGTAGATCGGGTTTTGCATCCAGGGGGATAGTGGTACTTTGCCATCATCAACAAAGCGAAGCACGCAATATTCCACGCCCAAGGCATCAGATAATTTTTGCGCTTCGCCAAGCAACCTGTCACGCGCTTCCATTGACTTATAAGCAAAGCCGCCATGACTGCCGAACGGCGATGTGGCAAGATACTTCCCAAAGACAGGATGGCGGACATGTGTGAGAACAAGACATCCCATCACTTCATCGTTCTGCAAAGCTTCAAAGCGATGAATTTCATACCCATACGTTTGACAGACAAGCTCAGACCAGGGATCAAGTGCGGTGAATGTGGCGGAGGACGCGAGCACCTCGTCCCACGCCGCAGGCTGGTCCCCTTCCAATTTGCGGACTCGCACCTCAGGCATTCGATTGTCCTTGCGACGCGAGTATTTCATCAAGATACGCGCCCAGCGGGGAAACAGGGAAATGCTGAAGCAGCGATTTAAGGAATCCAGATTTATTGCGGAGGAAAGGCAAAAGATGTGGATTCCGCAACAAGTCACGCGTAAGGCGTGTTGAGGAAGGCGGCCTCACCAACTCGTAGGGATGCAAAAAGATGGAAGGGCTCAGTCCTTTTTTCAGATCCCGTTCGATGAACTTAAGGATCTGCATCCCAAGCAATCCAATGCTGAAACTTGAACCATATGGGAATTCGCCGTTGAATAACAACCTGAAGGTGAACGCACGCGGCGCGGCAAAGATGTTGTTGCTTCCCCGCCATCGTATCGTACTGACAGGAATCTCCCACACGTTCCCTTTTTGCAGAAACGTACCTGATGGTGCATAAATGGACGAACTGTAAACGAAGCCGTTTGCCCCGAGCAATTGATAGGCGGCTTCGTCGATGCCGATCATGGGAGCACGATACCCGCGCACAGAGAATTCCTTTCGCCAGATGGCGGAGTTGCGGACATCCTGCGCAAGTTCATCCACGTTCTTCAGCGGGCGATGGATATGGCAGTGCAAGCCAAGCTCATGCCCGGCAGTGATAATCTTTTGCGGCACTTCGGGATACCAGTCGCCTATCTCACCGACAAGATAAATGCTGGCTTTGGCATCGCCCAACTGTTCAAGGATGGGATCGATGGCATGTTTTGTAAAACCATGATCAAGCTCGCGGCGTTCGTCGGTATCAGTCAGCTGATCGTAATGACGGAACAGGGCAAACCAGGGTTCGTAATCTATGCTTAGAAGCACACGGGGTGTTATGGACATCGGGCGCAATTATAAGCGGATTTTGTATACGGACTTTATAGCGGACTCACAGATGAAAAAAATTGGGTAGCTCCCTGCAAAGGAAACTACCCAACTACAAAACCATCCAACGATCGTACTACTTGACGATCCAGGTTCCTGTCTCACCTTTTAGTGCACGCCCGATGTTCTCAGGGTTGGTGATGAGTGCCTGCTCCCCGCCGTTCTCAAAATACCAGATGATGGCTTGGATCTTTGGCGCCATCGAGCCTTTGGCAAAGTGCGTACCTTCGGCAAGATAGGCTTTGGCTTCTTCCAGCGTTATTTTGTCCAGCCACTTTTGATCGGGCTTGCCAAAGTTGAGCGCCACCTTTTCCACCGCGGTCGAGATGACAAACAACTCCGCCTTGATATTTTGCGCGAGCAGGCTGGAGGCGTAGTCTTTGTCAATGACCGCCGCAATGCCGCGATAGTTACCGTCACCAGGATCAATGACAGGGATACCGCCGCCGCCAACAGTAATCGTGACAATGCCGCGTTCAAGCAATGCCTCGACAGTTTCCAACTCTATGATTTCCTTCGGCAACGGGGACGCGACGACTCTTCTCCACCCGCGTCCTGCATCCTCAACGACCGACCAACCCTGCTCATCCTGCCGGCGTTTCGCTTCGTCCCCATCCATGAATCCACCAATGGGCTTGGATGGACTCTTGAAGGCAGGGTCATCCTTATCCACCAATACCTGCGTGATGACGGTCACCACTTTCTTCTTGATGCCGCGTTGGTAGAGTTCGTTTTGTAAATTTTGCTGCAAAGCATAACCGATGGCACCCTGGCTATCCGCGCCACAGACATCGAGTGGGACTTCGTGCATCCCTTCGACTTTTGCGGCGATCTCAGAACGCCTCAGGATAAATCCAACCTGCGGACCATTCCCATGACCGATCGCCACATCCCAGCCTTGCTCGATCATATCCGCGATGTGATTTGTAGTTTCCTTTGCAGCTAGATACTGGTCTTCCACCGTCTGGTGTTTCTTATCGGTAATGAGCGAATTTCCGCCAATGGCGATGACTGCTAGTTTTGTCATATAGTCTCCTAGCCTTCTAGTCCTTTGGTCTTCTAGTCTCCTAGTCTGCTCATCACCAATCCATCACGCCTGGCATCACATTGACAAGCAGACCAGTGGACTAGTCGACCAGAAGACTAACTCATGGTTAACGCCATGACCGCCTTTTGTGCATGGAGGCGGTTCTCGGCTTCATCGAATACCACGGAGTTGGGACCATCCAACACGGCGCTGGTCACTTCAATATCGCGGTCGGCAGGCAGTGGGTGCATGTAGATGGCATCCTTATGCGCGACCTTGAGTTTGGCATCATCCATGATCCAGTCTTTGTAGGAGTCCTGGAGTTTCTTGCCTTCGGCTTTGTCGTTGGTTGTCAACAGCGGACCCCATGACTTGGCATAGATAACATCTGCATCCTTGCAGGCTTCGGTCATGCCATCCTTGCTGTCAATGATCTCGAAACTGGCGCCAGCAATTTTCGCTTGTTCCTTTGCCTGTTCGACAATATCAGGCATAAGTTTGAACTCAGGCGGATAGGCAAGTGTCACATCCATGCCGAAGCGGGGCATCTGAAGGATCAGGGATTGAGGAACAGAGATCGGCTTGAGATACGAAGCGGCATACGCCCACGAAACGACGATCTTCTTCCTGCGCAGGTCGCGTCCCTTTTTCTCCATGATGGTCATCAGGTCAGCAAGGCATTGGAAGGGATGGTAAATGTCGCATTGCATGTTGAGCACCGGCGCGCGGCTGGACTTGGCGACAGCGTTCAGATATTTGTTACCGTCGCCGAAGTCACAGTGACGGATGGCAATACCGTCGAAGTAACGACCGAAGATCTCGCCGATCTCCACTGGTGTATCTCCGTGTGAAATCTGGGTAGTATTGGAATCGATAAATGCACCGTGACCACCAAGTTGTGCCATGCCCGCTTCGAACGATCCGCGTGTGCGTGTGGACGAGAAGAAGAACAACATCGCCAGGACCTTATCACGTAGGTATGGATGCGGCTCGCCGAGGGCTCGTTTACGTTTGAGATCCCAAGCCACGTCTAGTACAGTCTCGACTTCCTCTTTTGTGAAGTCGAGGTCGCCAATGAAGTCGCGACCACGAAAATTTGTTTGCATAATGATTTAGTCTCCTTGTTTTTAGTCTTCTATTTTGCTAGTCATCGAACACTAGTCTGATTTTCTTAAATAGGTCTTCATTCCGTTGATCAGCCGTTTTACCTCCATTGCAAGGGTATAAGCCTTTTGACGTTCTTCGTCCGTTATATAACCAACCTCCAAAGCCAGATAAAGCTGGGATTGGACTTCTCCTGCAGAGCATCGCACCATCTTTAGAAATCTCACAAACTCAGGATCTAAACCTAATTCGAAACCTTCAGCAATGCTGTGCATTACGAAACTTGCCGCACGTTGTATATGATCGCGCAAACCATAATCCCGTGAGAACATATCCTGACGGGTCAAGCCATACACAAAACCTGCCAACTCTCTCGCCTTTTGCCACGAAGTTAATTCTTCAAAATTCTTAATTGTTACCAATTTTCTTCAACGCTTGTTTCACTGCCAATCGACTAGAAGACTAGCCGACCAGCAGACGAGAAGGCTTAAGTCGATACCCTCAAAATCTCCGCATCCACAAACTTCCCATCCTCCCAAAACAAACGGATGCCTTCGCAGGGTTCGAAATGCGAACCCCAAGCAAAATGATCGGCATTGGGTAAGCAGGCGACTGCTCCAATTTCCGCCACGCCGCCGTGATTGATGACCAGAGCTTTGCGTCCATCGGCAAGGTAGTTGGCAAGCTTGGTATATACTGCAACAAGTTGATTCGCATATTGAGTCGCGGCTCCGCCTTTGCGAGTTACTTCTGCATACCCCGCACAAGATAGAGGCCACGGCGCTTCATGTTCCACATCCTTGCCATAAGTGCTCATTAACTCGTTTTGTTCATCCACGGCAAAGCCCATGGCGATGGCAGTCTCGAACGCACGCGGCGCTGTGGAGGTGACCACACGGTCGAACGGACCCAAATTCTCGCCCACTAAACGAGCAAGAGTCACTCCCTGCTGGTTCAAATGGTCACCAGGTTTCGAGCGGATGGAATGCCTGCGGATTTCGATGGTTTTCATAAATCACCTTATGTTTTTGCGAGGAGGGCGTTAGGCTGACGAAGCAATCTCCAACATAAAATGAGTTTGCTTCGTCACAACAACCGCTCCTCGCAATGACAATCAATTAACCTTTTCCGTGCTGCTCCTGCACTTGAGAGGTGTCTTCCGTCAACGCATCCAGAATTTGATGGAGGTCACGCGCGGCTTCCATCAGCCATCGCACCGTGTTGCGAAATTCATCGGCGCTGATGTTTTCCGTCAGGCATTCGCAAATACTGTCACTTGCGGATTGCAGCAACTGCGCCGATGTATCGACCGTGACAATGGGTCTCAATAATTCTCGCCGCAGAATATGCAACTTTTGTTCAGCGCTTGCTGCACCATAATTCTTGCGGAGTTCTTCGAAAATGGTGGACATAAGCATCTCCTATTCCATCGCGCCAAGGACAAGCGCCAGTAACGTCATGCGCATCACAACGCCATTGAAGGCTTCCTGCCAGTACCGAGACCACCTGGTGATATCCACATCGGTGGGGATCTCATCCATGCGCGGCAAAGAGTGCAGCAGAATGGCATCGGACTTGGCTTTGGTCTCAAGCAGTTCACGTGTGATCTTGTAGTTCGCAGGCGTAAGGTCAAGCTCGCCCGTGCGCTCATCACGCGACTTGGTGTAATCGGGCTGCACAACGGGTTCGACCAAAATTACATCGGCATCTGCTATCGCCTTCTCCACATGATCGGCTTCCTTGAAATTCACGCTGTATTGCTTGAGTTCGACTTTAAACTCATCAGTGAGATTCATTTCGGGTGGAGCAACGAACGTGATCGGGCAATCGAACTGGCTCAATGCATATCCTAGCGAGTGCATCGTTCGCATGCGCATATCGCCAACCGCCAGCCACTTCAATCCATCAATGCGACCTTTCTCACGCAGCACCGTGTACAGGTCGGTCAGGATCTGCGTGGGGTGCTCCCCCCAGCCGTCACCGCCATTGATGATTGGCACGCTCGCCCACTTGGCAGCTTCATGCGGCGCGCCCTGCTGGAAGTGGCGCATCACGATCACATCACCATAATATTCCAGCATTTTCACCGTATCCTTGATGGACTCCTGATAGAAGTCGCCCGCGCGCGTCATCTTGGCATCAGAAAAACCTGTCACGTGTCCGCCAAGCCGATGCATGGCGGCTTCATGTGCCAGACGTGTACGGGTCGATGGCTGATAGAAAGCCGTTACCAGTGTCTTCTCCTTGAGCATGTCCACGTTCTTTCTCGCTCTTGCAATGGGTTCCATTTTCTGAGCTACATCGAAAACGTGGAAAAACTCATTGCGCTCAAATTCCTTGAGCGACAGGATGTCACGACCAGCAAAACTACGCATACGAACCTCCTTATTTAATTGTGATGATGATTTTGACGATTACAAAGACTCCTTTGCTCGTGTGCTGTGATGTTCATCCTTCTTTGGCGGGTCTTCCTTAGCCGATCATTGATTCTGGACTATAAATCTTGTCTCTCTTTTAATTATGTCACTCTGAGGGAGTGTTATTCGCAACCAAAGAGTCTCTTACACGATGAAAGAGATTCTTTGGTTCGCTCAGAATGACATGAAAAATTACTTCACCTTCTCACTCAACGTCTTCGGGAACAGTGCATAAAACTCTGTTGCTGCGACAACTTCATCCAACGGGACCTGGTCCATCGTGGTGTGAGCATAGATCTCATCACCAGGACCGAACCCAATGGATGGAATACCAGCTTTGCCAGCCCAATACGTTCCATTCGTGGAGAATGACCACTTCCCTGTCGGGCGGACGTCATTCCACAGTTGGAGAATGGCTTCCTGTCCGGCTTGTACGATAGGTTCAGCTGAATCGATTGCCCAAGCAGGATAATATTTATCAACGGGGAAGACAAAGCCTGTATATGACGGCTCATCGTAGAAGAGTTCTTCCACTTTGATATGGTCACGCAGATAGCCGGGGATCAGGTCTCGGATCTGTTGGGCAGCTTCCTCCTTGGTCTCGCCGAACGTCAGGCGGCGGTCAATGAAAATGGTGAAGCCATCGGGCACGGCGTTGATCGAAGCAGTGCTAATCTTGGAATCCGTCACCATGACCGTGCCTTTGCCGAGGAATGAGTCGGTGTGCAGGTGTGCATCGAGATCACGGATGCCGGAGATGACCGAGAGCATCTTGTACAATGCGCTGTCACCGAGATGATGCGATGCGGCATGCGCGGACTTTCCCGTGGCAGTAACCTTCAACTCCACGCGTCCCTTATGCCCGCGATAGACATTCATCTTGGTTGGCTCACCGATGACCACGTAATCAGGCTTTATACCGGGGTCCACCTCGACAAAGGTGTTGGGGGCGATGCCGTCACACCACTCTTCCATGTTGCCAAAATACCAGGCGGTTGTGTCTTCGAGCAGTCCAAGTTCCTTCGCAAAGGACAAGCCGTAGACCATGCCTGGCGTGGAACCTTTCTCGTCGGATGCGCCACGCGCATAGAGAATACCGTTCTCCACCTTGCCCTTGAACGGATCCCATTGCCACTGGGACAGGTCACCAATGCCAACCGTGTCAATGTGCGAATCATACACAAGCACACGCTCCCCCAAGCCAATGCGTCCCATGATATTGCCCATCTTGTCAAAGCGGACTTCCTCGAAGCCGAGCTTGGTCATTTCCGCACCGATACGGTCACCGACTTCCTTGAGCTGCCCATCCATGCTGGGGATGGCGCAGATCTCACGCATGAAGTTAATAATATTGTCACGATTCTTCTCTACGCGAGATTTTATTTCTTTTACATCGTCTTTCATTTAGCTCCTTATGAACGCTTTCAAGTTTGCAGGTTTAAACGTTCGAACTAATTTATGAATTACCGATCCTCCGCACCACATGGAAGTTGAAGTAGCCGGGGATGAAGTAGCTGACTGTGTAGTCCACGATCTGGCTGTTGTTGTAGAGATGAGAGATGAACTCCAGTAACACGTCACCACGTTGGATCTCGAGGGCTTTGGCAACTTCGGCGGTAGCGTTGGTGGCGGATATCGCAGCGCGGGAAACGGTCAGAGAATCCCCGCGACCCAGCATAAAGTCCAGGACAGAGCCGCTGAAGTTCTCGGGCAGTTCGTCAGGTCTGAGAAGGATTGCTGGCAGGGTATCTATCAAATATGCAACGGGACGTCCATCGGCACACATGGTGCGGCGGACACGCGTGAGGCGTGTATCTTCCATAACACCAAGACCAGCCGATGATTCTTTATCCGCATTTACCTGCTCGATATGCAGTTCGCCGATCGAGATTGCCAGATTTTTGCGGCGCGCCATCGTATCTAGACTCTCCAATACTTCAAGCCCCGCATCTATGACAGGGACCTTCCCCACCACATAGGTGCCCGACCCCTGACGGCGGCGGATGACACCCTGTGTTTCAAATGTGCGCATCGCTTCACGCAAGGTGGCGCGTGAGACACCCATCTGCTTTGCAAGCTCAGGCTCGGATGTAAGGCGTTGACCGGCAGGGGTCATTGCAATTAACTCCGCCAGATCAGCCTGCAAACGTTGAAACGGAAAATTAGCCATGGAAACTCCTTATACAAGAGATGAAGAATAAATACATGCCATCTAGTGATACTTCCCGGTTATCAATGGAATATCGCCCAGAGGCTTGGGGTTCGAATTCCAGTTGGTGACGAAACCAAGAACCTTTGCATAATTTTGTTCGAAGGGATTAAGCGAGTCGATGAATAGTGCGGTATCCGGCTCCCACGCGCGGAAACGCTGGCGCTGATGCTGGATATTTTCCCAGGTGGCGGCTTCGGGAATATTGAGTTCGTTATAACGGGTTGTGACACGTTCCTTCCATGCATTTTCATCAGACACAAATACATAAATCGGAAGAAATCGCGCATCATATTTTCGGGCAAATGCCTGCGCGTGGTAACGATCCATGTTCATAAAAACCGAGTCGGCGATGACATCAAGACCTAATTGGAGTTGGGTTTCGACCAGGTTGAAAAGGATGGCTACCTTCGAATCCCAAAACTCAACGCCGACATTCTCCGGCACTTCGCCAATGACATCGTCAATGCACAGGAGCGGACGGCGCAGTTCGCGTGCAAGCCGGGTCGCCAGTGTGGATTTTCCCACGCCGGGCAGACCAGAGAAAATCACAAGGTCTGTCATATGTTCCCTGCCTGCACTGCAAACCAGAGCAATATGACCGCAAGGTAGAACGGAATCGCCACAACCCAGGCAAGCATTTCCTTATCATGGTACATGAAGAAACCCGAGGCAAACAACAACAGTGGTAAAAAACTGTTGCAAAATGCCGGGAAACTCAAAGCTGGAAAACCACTGATGGATAGGGAAAACGGGAACGACAAAATCGCTCCCGCAACAAGGAAGCGGTAATCGCGCCTGATAAGTCCCACCGTTGAAAGAACCAGGGTGATGACGATGACAGGCCACCCCAGAAACAGTGCAAGAATAAAATTAAGCATGAACTATCTTTACAACAACACAAATGGGCGGATTATTTGGCTATCTTGGAAGGAAACATCACCGCGTCCACAAAACGCAGGATATCTGCGCCAGTGTTCTTGAAACAATGGGTTTCATTGGGAGAGACATAGATTACCGAGCCTTCCTTGATCGGGAAGGTGCCTTCATTTGTCACCACTTCGCCCCTGCCAACCAGCACGAAGATCTCATGCTCGGAGTTGTGCTGATGCATTGGCGTGGATTTCAAAGGCGCCAATTCAAGCAGACGCATGGAGAAGTTCTCGGCTCCCTGCGAGGCTGTGATCACCCAGCGCGCAGTCAGACCTTCAACACCGGTTTCTTCCACGGGGATTTCGCGGTAATTCTTTGTGTACATGTCGGATCCTTTCGATTGATATGGTTTCAGTTTGAAGGTTGGCAAGTTGGAACGTTCAAACGTTCAGACCTGTCAACTTTCAAACAAACGCTTTGCGGCACGATTATGCTTCTCGATCAATTTCTTCTCGTCCACAGTGACGGCGTGTCTTTCCTTGACGATAAACCTGCCTCCCACAACCGTATAGTCGACTCTGACACTTTGACCGAATACGATGGCAGAGACAGGGTCATGCATGCCCGTAAACTCGATACGGTTCAAGTTCACGGCGAAGAAGTCGGCGCACTTGCCGGGTTCGAGGGAGCCGATGTCTGTCCGACCCAACACTGCCGCACCACCGCGCGTACCAAGATACAAAGCTTCTCTGGCAGTCATCAGTTTTCGATTTGGATCATTGGATAATGAGTAACCAGTGATACCCTCCTTCACACGCGAGAGCAACATCGCATTGCGTGCCTCCGCCAGTAGGTGCGAGCCATCGTTGGAGGCGGAGCCATCCACGCCGAGACCGACGTTGACACCCGCTTTACGGTATTCCTTGATCGGTGCGATGCCGGAGGCAAGACGCATATTCGAGGTGGGACAGTGCGCCACGCCGCAGTTATGTTTGGCAAAGACTTGTATCTCCTCATCATTGACCCACACCGCGTGCGCGAACCAAACATCGTCTCCGACCCAGTCCACTTCCTGCATATACCCAACAGGGCGATGACC
>CAYTDB010000011.1:0-74538 GCA_964436455.1 uncultured Anaerolinea sp.
TTCTGGTCTTCTACCAAAGAAAGGATCTGCCAAAACCGTAAATCCTTCAATACATGGGATAATTTTGGTTGTGTACGTATAGTGTTTCAAATTAAAATACAACATCCTTTCGTAAGTAAAAGATAGAGGAGAGAATCATGGATATTCAAACCGTTAAGATCGAAAAACCCGAAGCCATCAATTTCATTCTCGGTCAATCCCATTTCATCAAAACCGTTGAAGATATTCACGAGACGCTTGTCACCTGTGTGCCGGGGATCAAGTTTGGCTTGGCATTTTGTGAGGCGTCCGGCGATTGTCTTGTCCGCTGGACGGGGACTGATGAAGGCATGATCGAATTGGCCAAGAAAAATGCACAGGCAGTCGGTGCAGGACATTCGTTCATCCTGTTCCTGGGAGAGGGGTTCTACCCCATCAATGTTTTGAACGCGGTCAAGAACGTGCCTGAGGTGGTACGCATCTTGTGCGCCACAGCCAACCCGACGGAGGTTCTAGTCGCCCAGACCGAACAGGGACGCGGTATCATCGGCGTGGTGGATGGTTTTTCACCCAAAGGTGTTGAAGACGAAAAAGGCATCACCTGGCGTAAGGATTTCCTGCGCATGATCGGATATAAGATCAAGTAACGTCAGCCTAAATGCAGGTCAGGCTATATGAAGTTGAAAAAAATAAATATCGTAATCGGGTCACCCTGAGCGGCAGCGAAGAGTCTCTACACCTGAAGGGCGAGAATCTTCGGTCGCAGCGAACGCTCCCTCGGGGCAACGTTTACTGCGAAATAAGGTTACGGTGTTAATTTCTAAAAAACCATTTAGCCTGACAAACTTCCGGAATCCAGAGATTAGCGGGTTGCATATGTGCCTGTGGCAATAGTGCAGGTAACCCGCCCCACTATATAGTTACGTGGAGAATGAATATGACCACAAACCGAGCCCCTACCCGCATCATCCCGCGAGCCTTTCCGGGAATCAAACCGGACGAGATCGAAGAACTGATCGCCAACAGCAAGGTACGTTCCTATGCACCCGGCGCGATCCTGTGCCAGGAGAACGCTGTTGAGGATACGTTCTACATGATTCTCGAAGGCGATGTGGAGGTAACCAAGGTCATCAACAATAACGAACAACGCCTGCTCAAAACGTTGAGTGCCGGGGATTTCTTCGGTGAGATGGCGCTTATTCACGACGCACCGCGCGCTGCGACCGTCATTGCGAAATCATCCATCACCACCCTCGAACTCGAAAAAGCCGCATTCGATCGCGTCCTAAAAAACTCCAGCAGTATCTCATTGGCAATGGTCAGGGAGATAAGCAGCCGCCTGCGCCTGAACGACCAAATGGCTGTGGACGATCTGCGCATGCGTGCCGGCGAACTTGCACAGGCATATCAAAAACTTGCCGAGCAGGATTTTGCCCGCCGCGAGTTCCTATCGAACATCGCGCACGAACTCCGCACGCCGCTCATGGTCGCAAGTGGATATCTGCAAATGGTTCAGAACGGCGCGTTAAGCGGCGAGCAGTTATCGGTCGGGATCGAAACGATCTCCCGCAACGTCTCACAGATCGTCACACTCGTCAACGACATCCTGTTCTTGCAGGAGATGGACCTTGTCCTGCCCGATTTCCAGGAAGTGAATTTGAATCAGGTGGCGCAAACTGTGGGAGAACATTATCAGGAAAAAGCCGCACAGGGGAATGTGACTCTCCGCTTCACCCCTGACCCGAGCCTGCCTCACGTATCAGGCGACCCCAAATCCCTGGAGCGGGCGCTCATGTCGCTTGTGGACAATGCCATCAAGTTCAGCCCAAAGGGCGGGGATGTAACCATCCGCTTAACACAAAAGGATGATGATATCTTCGTCTCGGTTGAGGATCATGGCATCGGCATCAAACAAGAACACCTGCCGCGCATCTTCGACCGTTTCTACCATCTAGAGCGCAGCGGAGATGAACTCTTCGGCGGAATCGGTTTGGGATTGGCTATTACGCGGCAGGTTATTGAACAGCATCAGGGCGAGCTCGAAGTGGATAGCACACCCGGCAGAGGCAGCACGTTTATCATTTCTCTCAAAAAGTGGACTTAGCAGTGGAGGAAGCATGGAACACAAGCCGATAAAGATTCTCAGTCTGTTTGTTACATTAATGATTATCATGGCATGCTCACTTATGGGAGGCGAGTCCACGCAAGCTCCGGAAGATGCACCAACCCCAAATACAATGGACCAGGTTCAAATCGAGGAAGAAGCGACGGTTGTCCCCAGTGAAAATGCTTCAACCACTGAGACGGTGCTTTGCGACAATCCTTATTACCCCGTCCGTGAAGGTTCTACGTGGAATTACCAAAGCACGAGCTCAATTGCCAATAATTATTCCTTTACAGATACCATCACTTCTTTGCATGAAGATGGGTATACGTTGACATCCGAATTTGATGGTTTGACCCGTACACAGGAATGGGCATGCACCCCAGAAGGGCTTGTGGCTTTGCAATTGGGCGGGGGGCTGTCCACAGTACAAACAAACCTGAAAGTGGAAACACAAAATGCCAGCGGGGTGACCTATCCCGCTGAGATGAACGCAGGTGATACATGGAATTACAATCTGGATTTTACTGGCACAATGGATATCGCTGGCGAATCGGGTGAGGCAACCGGCGGTACGCTATCAGACTTCACCGCCCTGGGGAAGGAGAACGTGATTGTCCCCGCAGGTGCGTTCGAAGCAATGAAGGTACAGGTTGTCACAACCTTCAGCGCCAATGTCACCTTTCAGGGAGTGTCGGTACCTGTCACTTTTACTAGTACAACCATCTTCTGGTACGTGGAAGGAATAGGTTGGGTTAAGTCAGAAAGTTCGGGTGATTTTGCCGGTCAGAGTTTTACCGAAACAATCGAGTTGCAGTGGTATAACATTCCTGAATAGAAGAAGTTGAAATTCGCTTCTTATCAACCAAACTGTACGACCAGCTTCCCCTCTTCGTCATAGAACGACCGTGCGCTGAAAGGCGTGTCCCCGCGCTTTATTGAATGGATTCTCGCCAACAGCACCGGCAAATCTTCCACAACAGGTAATTCACTAATCGCATTATAGCGAACCCATTCTGCCAGTCCTTCTTTTGACGGTTTGGGTTCACTTTCACCGATACATTCCCCGCTGAACAGATACAACGCAACCCCCATCTCGCCTGCATCGACGATCAACGTACCGCACAGCCATAGGTCTGCAGCGAGACCGGTCTCTTCGAGCAGTTCTCGCTTTGCTGCCGAAAGGATATCCTCCCCGCGCTCCACGTGACCACCAAGTCCATTGTACTTGTTCGCCCACAAACGTTTCGTCGGCGCGCCTTTGAGCAGTAAATATGATTCCCCGCGCCGCAAAAAGATCGCGGTGCGGGGAATAACGGAATATCTTTCCTTGCTTACGCCCTGATCGGATTGAGGCATTGGTCTCGACACCTGCACTTGCACACGGGTGCAAGGGTACGGCGGCAATGGTCGTGTAGACGAAACCCATATCGAGACCCTGCCGCCTACTTGACCACCGTTGGGAATTATTTACGCCACCGTGATGCTCTCGTCCAGATACACATCCTGAATGGTATTCAGGAGTTTTATGCCTTCAGCCATCGGTCGTTGGAAGGCTTTGCGCCCGGAAATCAATCCCATGCCACCCGCGCGCTTGTTGACGACCGCAGTTGCCGCCGCATCACCGAAATCGTTCGAACCGGAGGCGCCGCCGCTGTTGATGAGACCGATGCGCCCCATGTAATTATTCGCCACCTGGTATCGACACAGGTCAATGGGATGGTCACTGGTCAGGTCACTGTAGATGCGTTTGTCCAGTTTGCCATAGGAGCTGTCGCCGGTGTTCAGGGCAAGATAACCACCGTTGTTCTCCGGCATTTTCTGCTTGATAATGTCCGCTTCAAGCGTGACACCGAGATGATTCGCCTGACCGGTCAGATCGGCAGAGACGTGGTAGTCCTTGTCCTTTTTGAAGCCCGGATTGCGCAGGTAACACCATAGAATGGTTCCCATGCCAAGCTGGTGGGCAAGGGCAAAGGCTTCTGCAATCTCGATCAGTTCACGGTGTGAGTCATCTGAGCCAAAATAGATTGTCGCGCCGATCGCTGCCGCCCCCATGTCGTATGCCTGTTCCACAGTGCCGAACAGGATCTGCTCGAAGTTGTTCGGGTAGGTCAATAGTTCGTTGTGGTTGATCTTCACAATGAACGGAATCTTATGCGCATATTTGCGCGACATGACGCCCAGCACACCAAACGTAGATGCAACTGCGTTACATCCGCCTTCAATTGCGAGTTTGATGATGTTCTCTGGATCGAAGTAATCGGGGTTCTTGGCAAAACTGGCACCGCCCGAGTGTTCGATGCCCTGGTCCACGGGCAGGATGGAAAGGTATCCCGTTCCGCCGAGACGTCCGTTTTTGTACATCCATTGCAGGTTGCCAAGCACGCGGTTGTTGCGGTCTGATAGTGCAAGGACACGGTCCACGAAATCGGGTCCCGGCAGGTGCAAGCGCTCCCTGGGGATCTTGGGTGAATTGAACCCGAGCAGGGATTCAGCCTTGTCACCTAGTAAAGATTGAATATCAGTAGTCATGGTAATTCTCCTTCACCGGCATCACGTGACTGGCACGTGTCGGTCGTTTGATTTTGCTCAACGAAGAACAGGTCTGTCCCGTTGAAACATGTTAAGTTATTCGCAAACAGAAGTTTGTTTCTTGATTATAACCAGAAAGTAAGGCTATAATGGGTTTGTGCGACAAATCTGGCTGGAACTCGTATATCATCGTAGCGCATAAGCGCCATCTTCGCTACGCTTCGACAGGAGGTACCAATGGACGATTTCTTTCAAAAAGTAACCAGCATGCAGGACCCGTTCAAGAAACTGGCGTCCTACATCCCCGGCTTCGGTGGATACGTGGAAAGACAGAACCGGCGAGACGCTGACAAAATATTACGCGACACCGTTGCGCGCCGTTTCGAAGAACAATGGCGACGCACCTCCCAGTTACAGGAGGAAATGGTCGGCAGTGGCATGATCGCCTATGTGGACGACATGGAAAAAGCCGCCATCCAAATGCGCACCTTTATTGACAGGATTAGCACCGCCCCGCGCGGTTACTCCGGGCTGTTCGATGCGGTCAAGATCAATGAGAAGGAGCTTGAAGCCATCTATCAGTTCGATGCTGCTTTCTTTGATCTTGCCGAACAGGTCGAACGTGCGAACGGCAACGTGGAAGCCAGCATGGGCGACGAAGCCGCTCTTCCCGCTGCAATCCGCAACCTCACATCCCTGGCACGTCTCGCCAACGAGACCTACAACAAACGTTCGGAAGTTGTGACAGGATCGAATTAATTTTGTAGGGGCGGTGTCGCGCTGCTCCTCGCCACCCCCCCCCCACCGAATAAAACAAGTGGGCCACAAAAAAAAAAAGCGCCACACCGCCCCTACGGATTCCATCATGTGGCACACATATATCAACGCAACCACAATTGACGATGTGCTCCAATTAATATCCGAGCAGGGGGAACGTTCCCGCATTATCGCAGGCGGAACAGACCTCATCCTTGAACTTGAACGCGGCGCTCGTAAGGGCATTGAAACCGTCATTGATATCTCGCGCATTCCATCCCTCGACCAGATCACACTGGACGAAGACAACATCATCCATCTCGGGCCACTTGTAACGCATAATCATTGCGTTGCGTCAAAACTCATCCGCGAACGCGCCTACCCATTGGCACGTGCGGCATGGGAGGTCGGCGCGCCGCAGATCCGCAATCGAGGCACGGTTGCAGGCAACCTTATTACCGCCTCACCCGCCAACGACACCATCACCCCGCTCATGGCACTTGGCGCATCGGTCACCCTGCAATCCATCAACGGCACGCGCACAATTTTATTGAAGGACTTCTATGCCGGCGTCCGCAAAACGGTGATGCAACCGGATGAAATACTCGTGGATATTTCCTTCCCCGCGATGACTTCCACACAGCGCGGGACTTTCGTCAAGCTGGCTTTACGCCGCGCCCAGGCAATTTCCGTGATAAATGTAGCGGTCATCCTTAATCTCGAAGTTGATACCGTCCGATCCGCCTCAATCACACTGGGAGCCGTTGCGCCAACCATCATCCACGCACCCGAAGCGGAGAACTGCCTGATAGGAAAGCAATTGACAGACGAAATCATCGAAGAAGCGGCACTTCTCACCATGCAAGCATCCAAACCCATCGACGATATACGCGGGAGCGCGGCGTATCGACGCGAAATGGTGCGAGTCTGCACGAAGCGCGGGTTGAAGTCACTGCGTGATGGGCGGGAGCAGGCTGGGGTCCCGGAAGATGCGGTGCTCCTTTGGGGGAAAAATTCTGAGAGTGGAAAACTGTCGCAGGGTCAACAGTTTCCTGAATCCCCCATTGAAACATCCATCAATGGAAAGAATTTTGTTTTCAAGAGCGGACATGACAAAACCCTGCTCCGTCTCTTGCGTGAAGAAGGAGAACTGATCGGCACAAAGGAAGGTTGTGCTGAAGGCGAATGCGGCGCATGTACTGTCTATCTGGATGGCAAGGCGGTCATGGCGTGTCTCGTTCCTGCACCGCGTGCGCATGGGGCAGAAATCATCACCGTTGAGGGATTGGCAAACAACGACAAGTTACACCCTGTGCAGGAGGCTTTTATCCATGATGGCGCTGTCCAATGCGGATACTGCACACCGGGCTTCATCATGTCGGCCGCCAAGTTGTTGGAAGAAAAAGACAACCTCACGAAATACCAGATCGAGCAAGCCATTACTGGAAACTTATGCAGATGTACGGGCTATTACAAAATCGTTCAAGCAATCGAAAGTGCGAGCAAGATCAAAGAATGAGGTGATTTATGGGAAAGTATGGTCCACGAATAAAAAAACCGTCCATGCCAAAAAGGAACACGGTCAACCCCTACATGCGCGGGATCGGATGTTTATTTATGCTGATCGTGCCGGTCTTTTCGTATGCCCTTGGGTACGAACTTGCTGACCAGAGATTTGGGTATCAGATCATTCCACGCGAGTGGTACGGGTATATTTCGATCCCACCTGCCATTGCCAATTTCTCTGGACTGAACACGATCTTCCAGTATCTGGCAGGGATCAAGCATCTGGGAGCGACCCTGGCACTCGCCGTTGTTGCAATGATCCTTATCGGTGGGATCATCTCTGTGATCTTTGGATGGATGTACTCGCTCTTTGCCCCATCTCCTTATGGACCAACAGATGTCCCACCTCCGCGGGTTAAAACGAAGAAATATAAGAGATAAACTGAAAGTAAAGGTATGACCATCTACAACACAGTTGGCAAACCGCTTCCCCGTGTGGATGCACGCGGCAAAGTGACCGGCGAAACGCCCTACTCCGGCGACCTGTCGATGAAGGGCATGTTGCACATGAAGATCCTGTTCGCTGATCGCCCACATGCACGCATTAAATGGATCAAGACGGGTAAAGCGGAAGCCGCCCCCGGCGTAATGGCTGTGTACACGGCAAAGGATGTGCCTGTCAATGAATATGGTTTGCAATGGAAGGATCAGCCCGTGCTTTGCGGCGTCGGATCATCCAAAACAGGTGCGGATGTGGTCCGCTTCATCGGTGATCAGGTGGCGGTTGTCGTGGCGCAGACCGAAGCACAGGCTTCCGCGGCTCTTAAGTTAATCGAGGTCGAGTATGAGGATCTGCCTGTCGTTACAGATCCAATCGAGGCAATGAAAGCGGATTCGCCACGCGTTCACGAAGAGATTGAAGATTCGAATATCTGTGTTCATTTCAAGATCCGCAAAGGTGATGTGGATGAGGCGTTTGCCAAAGCAGATGTGACCGTCGAAGGCGAATATCGCACGCCTGTGCAGGAACATGCCTATCTCCAGCCCGAAGCTGGATTGGCATATATTGACGAGGAGGGACGCGTCACTGTTGTCTGTGGCGGTCAATGGACACATGAAGATCAGGAACAAATCGCGCATGCACTAAACCTGCCAGAAGACCGCATCCGTGTGATCTATCCTGCCATCGGAGGCGCGTTCGGCGGACGTGAGGACATGTCCGTGCAGATCGTGCTGGCGCTGGCTGCGCGGAAGTTGCAGCGACCTGTGCGTGTCATCTGGTCGCGGCAGGAATCCATGATCGGGCATGGAAAACGCCATCAAGTTGTTTTGCATGCCAAATGGGGTGCAACAAAGGATGGCAAGGTCATCGCCATCGAGAATGAGATCATCGGTGATGCCGGTGCCTACATGTACACGACCAATAAGGTGCTCGGCAATTCGACTATTACATCAACTGGACCATACTTCATTCCAAACGTAAAAACAGACGTGTACGGTGTGTACACCAATAACGTTCCCGGTGCAGCATTTCGCGGGTTTGGCGCGCCGCAGTCTTTGTTCATGGCTGAACTGCAAATGGACAAACTTGCCGAGAAACTCGGCATAGACCCGGTGGAGTTCCGTTTGAAGAATGCTTTGAGAAATGGCGACACGTTGGGCGTGGGAACACCGTCGCCCAGTCCGGTGAGCATCGTTCAGTGTATTGAAGCAGCAAGGGATAAATTTGAGTGGTCGACCAGCCCTCACCCAAGGGGAGAGGGGACTCTTGCCCGCGGACAGGGTTTTGCAACAGGTTTCAAGAACATCGGCTTTTCGTTCGGGTATCAGGAGAACTGCTGGGCAAAGATCGAACTGCGCGGCAAGGTGGAGATTGATGAGGTCATTCTGCATCATGCCGCGGCAGAAGTGGGACAAGGTAATCACACCGTCATGACACAGATGGCAGCCGAGGCGGTCGGCGTTCCATTCGAGAAGGTGAAACTAATCGTGTCGGATACCGCAATGACTGGCTCATCCGGCTCAGTCTCCGCTTCGCGCATGACCTTCATGTCTGGCAATGCCATTCGCGGTGCGGCTGAGCTTGCGCTCAAAAAATGGGAGGCGGAGGAACGTCCCGCCATTGCCGAGTATAAATATCTCGCACCGCGCACGACCAACTTCGAACCCGAAACCGGCTATTCAACTCCAAACTTCGCTTACGCCTGGGTGGCACAAGCCGCCGAAGTGGAAGTGGACACCGAGACGGGTCACGTGCGCATCATTCGTTTTGTTTCTGCGAATGATGTTGGACAGGCGATCAACCCCACTCTTGTACAAGGACAAGTTGAAGGCGCAGTGGTACAAGCGCAAGGTTATACCATTCAGGAAGATTACAAGATGAAGGATGGATATGTGCTCAGCGATCAGTTCAGCACCTATCTTATTCCAACCATTTTGGATATTCCGGAGAAGGTTGAAACCGTCATCGTCGAAGTACGCGACCCGAATGGTCCCTGGGGGGCGCGTGGCTTGGGCGAGCTTCCCTACCTGCCCGTTGCTCCTGCCATCGCCGCCGCGATCCACGACGCGACCGGTGTGTGGATAAATGAATTCCCATTCACACCGGAACGTGTTCTGCGTGCACTGGGCAAAATTTAATTTATAGGGGCAGGTCTTCCTGCCCCTGCACAATCATGCTATTCCCTCTTTTTGAAACCAAACAATTGAACGACGAAACGCGCCGATCTGTGGAAGGTTCGTTCATTCAACTTCCGAATGGCGTCGCGCATTTCGAGTTGACAAATCCAAACAACGAGCCAACTGTCGCCTTCGTCCATGGATTTTCCGTTCCCTATTTCATCTTCGATCCCACGTTCGGTTTTCTCACTCGTTCAGGATTTCGCGTTCTCTGTTACGATCTCTTCGGGCGAGGATTTTCCGACCGACCACGCACACGCTACAACATTGACCTCTTCATCAACCAACTCCATGACCTCCTGGATGCGCTCCGCCTCACGCGTCCCGTCAACCTGATCGGGCTTTCGATGGGCGGACCCATCACTGCGACATTTACCGCGCACTTCCCCGAACGGGTAAGGTCTCTGACGTTGATCGACCCTGCAGGTGTAAGACCCGTATCCCTGACGCCGATGCTCAAGGCGATGAAACTGCCCCGGGTGGCTGAGGCAGTTTTCGGCTTGGTCGGAAGCGAAGCAATGGTCAAGGGTGCGGTGAAGGATTTTTACGATCCCGAATTGGTGGGCATGTTCATGGACAGGTACAAAGTCCAGATGCAGTACAAGGGATTCAAGCGTGCCATCCTGTCGTCGATCAGGAACGGTATGCTGGGTTCGTTCGTTGAGTCATATAAAAGCGTCAACAGATTGAAGATCCCCGTTCTGCTGATCTGGGGACGAAACGATAGAACGGTGCCATTCGAATACAGCGTTGATCTGCGTGCCATGCTGCCGAATGCGGAATTCCATGTTATCGAAGAATGTGGGCACATTCCGCATTATGAAAAACCAGACGAGTTCAATCCCATCCTTTTAGAATTCCTGAGGAAATGATGTTCCGAAAACTTCTCGTTTATTTTTCACACAACAAATACCGTCTGACGATGTTCACCCTGCTTGCAGGCGCTTCGGTCTTTTCAGTGTTGATCTGGCGCGTGCGGACGGAGTTCAGCGGTACAGGCAACTACAGCTTCCTGATCTGGAACCTGTTCCTGGCATGGATTCCGTTTCTCATAGCCTATTTCACCTACACAATGACCTTGAGCCGAAGACAGATCTATTTGATCGTACCGGTCGCGGCGTTCTTCTGGCTGATCTTCTTTCCCAACGCACCCTATATCCTGACCGACTTTCAACATCTTGCAGGGAGCTGGCGCGATGTGCCTGTTTGGTATGATGTAATGCTATTGATCTGGTTCGCTTTCACGGGGCTTCTGCTTGGCATGGTATCGTTGTTTCTCATGCAGGAGGTTATCCGTCGTGAATTTGGCAGGTGGTTCGGTTGGGGATTTGTAGCAGTCGTCTCTGTGTTGACAAGTGCAGGCGTGTACGTGGGGCGCTTTCTGCGCTGGAACTCGTGGGACATTTTCAATAATCCAACCGGCATGGCGCAATATACCCTGCAAAGCGCACAAGATCCGAGTTTGCAATCCATCGGTTTCACGAGTCTGTTCGGTGCATTCTTTTTGTTCCTGTATATTACGCTGTATACTTTTGGTCACCTGCTTTTGGAAAGACAGAAGAGTCAATGAATGGATTAGGTGCCAGTCTCTATTCCAGCAACCGGTGCCTGTGGAGTGAAAAATGAACAAACAAGATATCACCCTGCTTTACAAATACAACCAGTGGGCAAACGCCAAAATACTGGATGCCGCCGTGAATGCGACCAGCGAACAATTCCTTGCGCCTGGGTCTTTCCCGCATGGCGGATTGCGTGGGACTCTCGTCCATACCTTATTCGCCGAATGGATCTGGCGCCACCGCTGGAAAGGAACATCGCCTGTTGTGCGCCTCAAACCTGAGGATTTCCCGAGTCTCGAGTCACTACGCTCACGCTGGGAGGATGAAGAGAAGCTGCTGATGTCTTTCGTGGAAAATACAACGGAGGAAAACTTGAATCAACACTTCTTTTACAAGGCAACGGATGGTACACCCAACGAAAGGGTGCTCTGGCAGACCATGTTTCACCTTGTCAATCACGGAACACAACATCGCAGTGAAGCCGCGGCGCTTCTCACAGAGTACGGTCACTCGCCCGGCGATATTGATTTCGTCTATTTTTTGAGAGCGCTGTAATCTGTGGCAGGGAAATTTCATGTTCAACAAACTTCGTAATTTCTTCATCCGTCATCGGTATAACGTCGCGGTATTTACCCTTCTCAATCTTGCCTGCGCGGTATGTATCGCATTGGTTGCCGCGCGCGTGGTCTACAGCGATTCGGGCCGGCGTCTCGACTTGATCTGGAATCTGTTCCTGGCGTGGATACCTTTCATCCTTGCCTATATCGCTCATGCCGTGTCATGGCGTCGCATCTGGCTGTTTCTGGTCATCCCGTTTGTCGCGTTCCTGTGGTTGATCTTCTTCCCCAACGCGCCCTACATGCTCACTGATCTGCAAGACCTCGCCCGCACCGCCACTGACGCTCCGCTTTGGTACGATGTTATCATCGTTGTATGGTGTTCGTGGACAGCCATGTTGCTTGGAGTGGTCTCGCTTTACCTTATGCAGGATATCGTCCTGCGTACCTTCGGTCGTATCATCGGCTGGGCGTTCGTATTCATCATATCCGCCTTGAGCAGCTTCGGTATTTATATCGGTCGCTTTGTGCGCCTCAACTCATGGGATATTTTACAAAATCCGGCAGAGACTGCAATGAATATCCTCGGGCTAGTCATCGACCCAACCCGCAGGTTTGCCGCGTTCACTTTTCTCTACACGTTCTTCTTCCTCTTTGTTTACCTTTTGCTCTACTCCTTCGGTCATCTATGGCAGGAAGGAAGCCTCAGGGTAAAAGACTCGCCCGAGCAATTGGAAGTCACACAGAAATCAAATGCCCAAAGATAATTATGTACTCATCCGTGGCGGAGGCGACCTCGCAACAGGTGTCGCCATTCGCTTTCATCGCTCAGGCATCAAGGTGCTCATTGCCGAGCTTTCACAACCTCTGGCTGTGCGGCGTGCCGTCTCATTTGCGGAGACGGTCTATGAGGGGCAGTATACAGTCGAGGATGTAAATTCAAGGTTGATCGAAGCAGATCAATTTTCGGCTTGGGATGATGCAGATGCAATTCCCGTACTTGTTGATCCCCATGCAGACATACTTTCATCTTTCATCTTTCCAGTGGTAGTGGACGCCCGGCTCATAAAACAGGCGCCTTCCCCTCTTCCCATGCCCGTCCCGCTTCACATCGGGCTTGGACCTGGATTCTGCGCCGGACGCAACTGCCACGCGGTGGTCGAAACCCGCCGCAGTCACACCTTGGGACGCGTGATCTGGGAAGGTACCTCCCAGCCCGACAGCGGCGAACCGGACGGAGATCCGCGCCGTGTACTGCGAGCGCCAATTGATGGAGTTGTAGTGTCTCACGCAGAGATCGGTGATCATCTCGAACCAGGACAGCTCATCGCTGAAGTACAGTCGAACACCCAAAACCGTAAATCGCAAATCGTGAGTCCTTTTGTGGGTGTTCTACGCGGATTGCTCCACGATGGGTTGCATGTTTCCAAAGGCATGAAGATCGGCGATGTTGATCCGCGGAATGAACGCGCCGCGTGTTTTCTCGTCTCTGACAAGGCGCTGGCAATCGGTGGCGGCGTTCTGGAGACGATTTTATCTCAACGAGAGATTCGGGAGAAGCTGTTCACGAAAGGGACATGAATCTCTTGGTAATTGTCAATTCGAAATCTATTACATGCTGGGTGAAGATTTCTCCCGCTGGTTGAAATGACGGAGGGCTTGCCCGATAATCGTTTAAGTTGTATTCTTGAAACAGCATGGCACTTGAAATCTCCCTGCGCCCACCTTTTGCCTTTCCGCGTGCGCTTCGGGCACAAAAGAATGTCTCGCGTCAGCATTGGGTGGGACAGGCGCCAGCGACTCCGCAGCAAAAAACAGAAAGGGGATATCAGGGAAACAAGCCTCAACGGAATAATGAAGAGCAGGGGTATCGTTCGCTGGCAAAGATCAAGCTTGGGGAAGTGGAAGATGCTTATAAACTCTTTAAGAGCCAGCTCATACCTGCAGGGGAAAATTGGGTCGGCAAGCATTGTTTCTGTACCATCCCACTCAAGCGCATAAGGGATGGGCGTCCGCCTGAGATCTTTGGCCGCGTAAAAACCTGTTTTCCAAGCGACGGGTACATCGAGAATATTGAAGAACTGGAATTACTATTCCCACACATGGACGGTACCTCACCGGACAAGGTCCGTATCTATAACGATGATATCAGTCAGTATTCACAAAAGCTTGCACAAAGTTATTACATTCGCGTGCAGTTCAAGGCATCGGTGGATGATATGGCCGATTTCGATGCAACGGCACCTTTATTCAGCGCGAACGGGTTCCATCCTGAATATGATTCTACCTATTTTGATCTGCTCGAAATGAGCCGCCAGACCCAAGCTGCGAACCCTCGCCTATATGTGATCGGTTCACGTTGGTACGATTCCATACCCAATGGTATCCATGCAGAAGTGAGGACAAAATTACTGGAAATGCTTCAATGGGGCAAACGAATCTTCAACTATCATCCAGACTGGCTCCCAAAGGAGATCAACACACTGAACAAGGCGCTGGGATTCAAGTACGAATTCACAAAAGCCCTGCTCGCTGAGCCAGCCACTCCGCAAGAGACAGCCTTTCTTGTCTCAAAGATCTTTGACCGGGACATTTTTCCAGTGGATTTATCAGACAAATAAAATCACTTGCAATAAGACGGTTTTGGTTGTATCCTAGGGACAGATTTTCGACTCCCAAGCTCCTCAAGAGAAAGGTGTTTAGAACTCAAAACACAGCAGCATATATACGGAAAGGAGAATCAAAATGAGTCACGGCAAAAAAGATAAGTCACAAAAGGAACAAAAAAAGAAGTCCAAGCATACTCTCAAGGAGAAAAGAAAGCTCAAACACGAAAAAAATCAGCAGAATGAAAAGAAACATGTTGTCATACCTGGAGGATAAACACCGCAACCCCTGATTGAAAAATGATCAGGGGTTTTTTATCAAACAATGACGTTTACTACAAAACCTGTCTACTTGCCTATCCGCAACAAAACAAGAAGCCAATCATTACATTTGTCTGACATTAAAATTAATTTCCTTGACTTACAACAAAAACAGTCATATACTCCGATTTATCTGATTAATCGTAACTATGGTAATCCGAGACCGAATTTCCCCTGATATATCCGAGTTTCTCCGTTATCTCGCCACCCACGAAGAGGTTGAAAACGGACTCCCCTCTCTTAAAAATCTGAGCATAGAGTTAGGCGTCAGCGTTGCTTCCCTGCGGGAACAGCTTGAAGTGGCGCGCGCGCTCGGTTTGGTCGAAGTAAGGCCCCGGCTGGGAACGAAGCGCAGAAATTATTCCTTTGCACCGGCAGTCCGTCAAAGTCTTGGATATGCGCTGGCGCTCAACAATGAAAACTTCCGCAAATATTCTGAACTGCGCAACCATATCGAAACATCGTTCTGGTATGAAGCCGTAGAAAAGCTCACAAAAGAAGATAAAAACGAATTACAAAACCTGATCGCTCGCGCCTTCGAAAAACTGGGAGGCTCACCTGTGCGCGTCCCGCATGAGGAACATCGAAACCTGCACTTGTTGATCTTCAGCCGTCTCGAGAACCCGTTCGTAACCGGGATTTTGGAAGCCTACTGGGACGCGTATGAAAATGTTGGTTTGAACGTCTTTACCGGTGGATATGAGTACTTACAGGAAGTTTGGGGTTACCACCAGAAAATGGTGGAGGCAATTTGCAATGGCAATTACAAGGACGGCTACCACGCTTTGACAGCACACACCGACCTCTTGTATCACAGACCATGATAACCATCTGTCGTTGCGAGGGCGGAGCCCGAAGCAATCCCCCAACGTTACAAGGAGATTGCTTCGTCGCGACGGATGCTCCTCGCAATGACAGGAAAAACAACTAGGAGCAATATGAACAAAGTAGTAAATGATTTTTCGATCATCGTTGGCACGAAGAACGGCTCCGGCAGTTCCACCGCCAACAACACCATCCTGAGGGCGATCTTCAAGATGGGTATTCCGGTGTCAGGCAAGAACCTCTTCCCCTCCAATATTCAGGGCTTGCCTACCTGGTACACCATCCGCGCCAGCAAGGACGGTTATCTGGGAAGACGTGAGACCAACGAGATCGTCATTGCGATCAATTCCGATTCGTTCACCAAGGACCTCGAGTCTGTCGCGCCGGGTGGAGCCTTCTACTACGCTGATCACATCAAACTGCCCATCAACCGCACAGACATCGCCATCTATCCGATGCCGGTCAAGGAACTTGTCAAGAATGACCCAAACGTACCGACTGATTTTCGCGATCTCGTCGGCAACATGGTCTATGTGGGCGTACTTGCGCAAATGATCGGCATTGACGTGGAGAAGATCCAGGCTGCGCTCGAATTCCACTTCAAAGGCAAAGCCAAGCCAATCAACATGAACATGGGCGCGGTCAACGCCGGTTACGAGTGGGCAAAAGTAAATCTTGAAAAGAAGGATCCCTTTTATCTGGAATCTATGGACAAGACCGAAGGCATGATCATGGCAGACGGCAACACAGCCGCCGCCATCGGTTCGATCTTCGGCGGTGTCCAGTTCGTTGCCTGGTACCCCATCACACCCGCCACATCCCTGGCGGAGGCGGTCAACGACTACCTGCCCATGCTCCGAAAACGCGATGATGGAAAACATACCTACGCCGTGGTGCAATCGGAGGATGAACTTGCCGCCATCGGCATGACTGTTGGCGCGGGCTGGAGTGGACTACGTTCCATGACATCCACATCCGGTCCCGGCTTGAGCTTGATGACCGAATTCGTGGGTCTTGCCTATTACGCCGAGGTTCCGGTGGTAATTTGGGATATCCAGCGCATCGGTCCCAGCACTGGTTTGCCCACCCGCACCTCCCAGGCGGACTTAAGTTTTTCACTCGACATGGGTCACGGCGACAGCGACAGCATCGTTTTGATGCCGGGCAACATGAACGAATGTTTCGACTTCGGCTGGCAATCCTTTGACATTGCTGAACGCCTGCAAACCCCGATCATTATTTTGTCCGATCTCGATATGGGCATGAACCAATGGATGAGTAACCCCTTCGAATATCCCAAGGCACCCATGGATCGCGGTAAGGTGTTGCTGGAAAAAGATATCGAGGAACTAAAAGGTAACTGGGGGCGCTACCTTGACAAGGATGGGGACGGAATCCCCTACCGTACCTTCCCGGGCAACAAAAACCCCATGAGTGCCTATTTCACACGCGGTACCGGTCACGATGAGTACGCCAGATACACCGAGGACGCAGAGACGTTCGAACGCAATATGATGCGCTTGAAGAAAAAATTCATTACAGCCAAACAATATATGCCAAAGCCTGTCGTGTTCACAACCGAGGGTGCACAGACTGGCATCATCGCCTATGGTTCGACCGAATCAGCCATCATCGAAGCCCGCGACCTGCTGACTCAAAATGAAGGCATCAAAACCGACTTCATGCGTGTCCGTGCCATCCCCTTCACTCAAGAGGTGGATGAATTCGTCGGTAACCATGACCAGATCTTCGTCGTGGAATTGAACCGTGACGGGCAATTGCATCAGCAATTGTCGCTGGCATATCCAGATCATGTAACAAAATTCAAATCCATTGCATTCGGTGACGGCATGCCCGCCTCCGCCAAATGGGTAAGAGAAAGTATTATGGCGCAGTATGTTGAACCAGCAAAAGCATTATCTGCGAAAAAGACAACTGCAAAGAAAGTTACCGGTAAGAAAGGAGCAAAGTAATGTCAGCACTTCCCATGGCTGGACAATCAGCAAACGTCAATCTCGCGGGTCTTTCCAAGAACGATTACCGCGGCAACCCCACCACCCTCTGTCAGGGATGCGGACACAACTCCATTGCTAACCAGATCGTCGCAGCAATGTATGAAATGAGCGTCGTTCCGGAGAACGTCATCAAGTTTAGCGGTATCGGATGTTCGAGCAAAAGTCCCACCTATTTCATGAACCGTTCCTTCGGCTTCAACAGCCTGCACGGACGCATGCCTTCGATTGCCACCGGAGCGCTTTTTGGCGATCATACACTGAAAGGCATCGGCGTTTCCGGCGACGGAGACACCGCCAGTATCGGTATGGGACAGTTCAAGCATGTCATGCGCCGCAATGTCAACATGGTCTACATCGTGGAAAACAATGGTGTGTACGGGCTCACTAAGGGTCAATTTTCTGCAACCGCCGAGAAGGGTTTGGAACTAAAGAAACAAGGTACCAACCCCTACCTTCCCATAGACATTTGCATGGAGGCACTGATCTCGGATGCCACCTTCATTGCCCGTTCGTTCGCAGGCAACGCCAGGCAGGTGAAAGAACTGCTCAAGGCTGCCTTTGCACATAATGGCATTGCTGTGCTCGATATCATCAGTCCCTGTGTAACGTTCAACAACCATCACACTTCCTATCATTCTTATACCTACGGCAAGGAACACGAGGAGCCTCTGCACGACATCACTTATGTGCCTCCCCGCAACGAAATCATCCTTGAACGGGAACTGGAAGCGGGTGAAGCGCGTGAGGTCCCCATGCATGACGGCTCGGTGATCGTCATCAAGAATCTTGAAAAAGGCTACGACCCCACCAACCGCGTCGAAGCAATGCGTGCATTGGACGAAGCCCGCAATAACAACTGGCTTTTGACCGGCTTGATCTATGTCAATCCCGAGAAGCCAGCGTTGGCAGAAACCCACAACCTGGTGGATACTCCCCTCAACCGTCTCACAGATTCAGACCTGAGACCCGCCCCAGAAATGATCCACAAGATCAATGAATTGATGTTCTAGCCCTCACCCCTACCCCTCTCCCAATAGGAGAGGGGGTTTTAGCATGCTTCAGATCACCCAAACCCTTCAGATTGACGAACGCCAATTGCAATTCGAGTATATCCGCGCGTCCGGACCCGGCGGACAGAACGTCAACAAGGTGGCGACAGCGGTACAACTGCGATTCGATGTGATCAACTCCCCCTCGCTCGCCTCAGACACAAAGGGACGTTTGATCCGGCTTTCTGGAAAACGCATCAACGCTGACGGCGTTCTCGTCATCGAAGCCAGGCGGTTCCGTACACAAGAAGCAAACCGAGAAGACGCCATCCATAGATTTACCGAACTTGTTCAAAAATCACTTGTCCCTCCCAAGCCGCGCAGGAGGACCAAACCCACAGCGGCATCCAAAGAAAAAAGGTTGAAGGAAAAGAAGCTAAAAGGGGATATCAAGAAAAGCAGACAGACCAAAGCGTTTGAATAACCCACAGGTATACTCCCCTTTCTATGAACATAACCATTGTTGGTCTACTAAGCGGACTTACCGCCGCGTCCATTTGGGGTGGGATGTATGTGGTCAGCAAGGTGGTACTGGATGTTATCCCTCCCTTCACACTACTTGCCAGCCGCCTGATCCTTGGAGCTGCAGCCCTGGGGATCGTGATCTTCCTCCTCAGGAAAACCGAATTTACAAAACGGCAATTCATCCATAGTTTCCTTGTTGGATTTGTTGGGTACGGCATCTCGCTGGGTTTTCAATTCGTGGGCACAAAACTCTCCACCGCCTCGAACGGCGCACTGGTCACATCTGCCACACCGGCTTTTGTGCTGCTCTTTGCCCCCTATCTTCTCAAGGAAAAGACAACGATCCGGGGCATGATCGCGTTGATCATTTCTTCTCTTGGTGTGGTCGCTGTCATCGACCCGCGAACCGCAGATTTCTCCTCATCCCTTTTCCTTGGCAACCTTAGCCTGATTGCGGCAGCTCTGACTTGGGCGCTGTATTCCGTACTAGTACGCAAGGTTTCCCAATCCGCAGACCTGCTTATATCCAGTGCGGTCATGCTGGTTGGCGGTATTCCATCCAGTTTATTGGCCAGTTATTTTGAGATCAACAAACTGGGAATTGGAGAAATCACTTTAGGTGTTATTCTGGGAGTGCTGTTCATTGGCATCGTCTCTACGGCAATCGCCATGTACCTTTGGAATTTTGCCTTCGCACAATTGCCCGCCTCAACCGCATCCCTGACATTTTTTGCCCAGCCCGTGATTGGAACGCTATTGGGCTGGTTCTTTCTTGGGGAAAGGGTCACTCCACTATTCGTTCTAGGCGGGATACTGATCGGGACAGGTCTAGTCATCTCAAGTACTGAGTAACCTTAAAAATTTGCTTATTAGTTGACAAGGTACCCTAAAAAATGCTACACTACTAACGCGCGTTAGTAACACGTGTTAGTAGAAAGGGTATCCTTGCAACGAAAGCGTGTCACCAGCAAAGATGTAGCAGAGAAAGTTGGCGTTTCGCGCACAACCGTTTCTCTCGTACTGAATAATGTCCAAGGGATTCAAATCAGTCCTGAAACGCGCCAAAAAGTCATTGATGCTGCAAACGAGTTGGGGTATGTCCCTGACGCGATGGCACAGGCGCTGGTCAGCCGCCGCACAAAAGCTATCGGCTTGGTTCTCACGCGCACCCAGCATCACATCGCAACCGATGCATTTCTCCCCAAAATTATCAGTGGATTATTGACAACCGCCAAAAAGAATAATATCCGCATCCTGATTGATTGGGTGGAGACCGAACACCAGGAATCAGTCTACTTTGAATTGGCACGCGCCAAACGGATAGATGGCATGATCCTCTCCACACCTCGGTTGAACGACAAGGCGCTCAAAACGCTGGAGAACATGGATATTCCCACGGTGATGATGGGCAGCATCGCAGGTTCGAAACTTCCATTTGTGGATGTGGACAATATAAAAGCCGCAGAAAAAGCTACCTCCTACTTAATCAGCCTGGGGCATCGTGAGATCGCCTGCATCACCAACGCCCCTCCGGAATATACAGCCGCTCCTGAACGCGTGGAAGGCTTCAAAAACGTCTTGTCCAGAATGGATGTTCCCATAAATGAGGGGCTGATTCGCTATGCAGATTTTGACCCGGAAAGTGGATATGCATGCATGAAATCCCTGCTTCAAAGCGGCGAAACATTTACTGCGGCCTTTGTTGCCAGTGATAATGTTGCGATCGGCGCCAAAGCTGCTGTCCGTGAAGCGGGTATGCATGTTCCAGAGGATATCTCCTTGATCGGTTTCGACGATATCCCCTGGGCAAAATATTCCGATCCCCCTCTAACAACGATTCAACTGCCTGCTGAATCGTTGGCACAAAGCGCCTGCACCTTGCTATTGGATTTGATCAAGGATAAAGACAGCGAAAAATCACACCAGATAATTCTGGACACTGAACTCATCGTACGAAAATCTTGCAGGCCGCTGTAAATCGTTCTAACCCATATCTCATGAAAGGAGGTGATTTCTGCGGGAATAACTTTATTGCATTACTCATCGTGTCCGATAAAATCTAATGAAGGAGAATAGAAATGTCAAAACTTTTTAGGGTCTTAACCGGCCTGATACTGGCAAGTATGATCCTCGCAGCCTGTGGCGGAGGTGCGGCTTCGAGCGAGCAACCCACAGAAGCACCAGCCATGCCCGAGGTCGGGTTTGATTATCCTGCAGGCGGCGCTCTTGAAGAAGCACTCAAAGGCACATACAAAGGCACCACCGTTACCGTTGACGGAGCTTTTGAAGGCAATGATCCTGATGGCGTCAAGATGGATCAATCAGTTGCCAAGTTCGAAGAATTAACCGGCATCAACGTCAACTACATCGGCAACAAAGAATTTGAAGCCACCATCTCCGTGCGCGTCGATGCTGGTGACGCACCCGATATCGTGGACTTCCCCCAACCGGGTAAAGCAGCGCAGTTCGTGACGTCTGGAAATATCGTACCCGTTACCACTTGGATGTCTGACGCTTGGCTCACTAAGCAGTACAACCAGAGTTGGCGTGACATGGTCACCATCAACGGCGTTGAAGCAGGTGTATTCCACCGCTTCAATGGAAAGAGCTTGGTATGGTACCCGAAAGCTGCTTGGGATGCCGCAGGTTACGAAATTCCTGAAACCTGGGATGAATTAATGGCTTTGAACCAGCAAATCGCTGACGATGGTGATACAGCATGGTGTATCGGTATTGAATCTGGTGCTGCCACCGGTTGGGCAGCCACAGACTGGACCGAAGAGATGATGCTTCGCACCACCTCATTGGAAAACTACGACGGGTGGGTGGCTGGTACTCTAGCCTTTGACTCCCCGGAAGTCAAGAAAGCTGTTGAAACCTGGAGTGAACTCTGGTTCAATGATGCTTATGTCTACGGTGGTCGCTCATCCATTGTCTCCACGTACTTTGGCGACTCCCCTGCCCCAATGTTTGAAGATCCTCCAAAATGTTGGATGCACAAACAGGGCAACTTCATCACTGGTTTCTTCCCCGAAGGCAAGGTGGCAGGAGTAGACTATGGCTTCTTCTACTTCCCGCCTGTAGACCCCGCCTACGGTAAGCCGTTCCTTGTGGCAGGCGACTCTATGTACATGTTCAACGACCGCCCTGAGGTTCGTGCGTTGATGGAATATTTCACTGTTCCGCAATCAGCCAGTGGCTGGCTTGAAGGTGGTGGGGCCCTGGCAGCGCACCAGACTGCTACACCCGATATGTACGGCGTGGAACTTGAAAAAGGTATCGCCGAGCTCGTGGCGCAGGCAACCAGCTTCCGCTTTGACGGTTCGGACCTGATGCCCGGCGAAGTTGGAGCCGGTTCCTTCTGGGAGCACGTATCCAGCTATGTGGCAGGCTCAGAAGATCTTGATACTGCCATGAAAGCAATTGACGCAACCTGGCCCAAGTAGTAATACATAAACCTTTGGGGTGGACGATATTGGATTAATCGTCCACCCCCAGCCTTTATTTGTATAATTTTCAAACAAGCAAATATAATAAACTATCCGATCAGCCATATTAATCTTTTGCTGTAAGGAGCCGCACATGAAATTCCAAAATGGCACGAAAGAACAAAATGGATCACTGGGAACAGGCATTGCAGCGCTTGTCATCCGAACCCTGCTGGCAGTAGGCATACCCTTAATTGCATTTTATGTACTTTATCTTGGCTTCCTGTTTCTGCGAGACAGTAAAGCGCCGCAAATCGTGATTACCACAGTTGCCATTGTCTGGGGTGTTGGAGGTGTTGCCCTCCTTTTCTGGATTTTCAACGATCTGGTGGAACGACTTCCAGATATCTGGAAAACAAGGCTGCTCCCATTTGTTTTTGTTGGACCTGCAATGGCAATACTAGCCTGGTATCTGGCAATACCAACAGTCAGAACATTCTGGATCAGCCTTTTTAGCAGGGATGGACCGCCAGAAGGACTAAACTTATGGCAGCAATTGACCAGTGATGCCTTTGTCGGATTTAGCAATTATTCTGCCGTTTTTTCCGACAACTTGATGCTTGAGGCGTTTCGTAACAACCTGATGTGGATTGTTTTCGGCAGCACCTTTTCGGTTGCGTTCGGATTGATCATTGCCGTTCTGGCTGATCGAAGTCGTTTCGAAAAAACAGCCAAGTCCATGATCTTTCTTCCCATGGCAATCTCCTTCGTCGGTGCCAGCATCATCTGGAACTTCATCTATGAATACAGGCCGGCAAACACACCACAGATCGGTTTACTGAACTCTATTGTTGTTGGACTGGGAGGCACGCCACAAGCCTGGCCCCAGTGGGTTAATATTGTCCCATGGAATAATCTATTCCTGATCGTGATCGTCATCTGGCTGCAGGCAGGTTTCGCAATGGTTCTTTTCTCTGCTGCACTCAAGGGAATACCGGAAGAACTTATGGAGGCAGCTCGAATTGACGGAGCCACCGAAGTTCAGATATTCTTCCGCATCATGATCCCCTACATCCGCGGAACCATCATTTCCGTTTGGACAACCATAGTGATTTTCACGTTGAAGATATTCGACGTGGTATGGGTCATGACAGGCGGACAATTTGGGACGCATGTCATCGCGACCCAGTTTTACAGGCAGTCGTTTACCAATCGGAATTCCGGTTATGGTTCCGCAATTGCCATCGTGTTGTTAATCGCCGTTATTCCAGTCATGATCTATAACCTGAGACAATTCCGCGAACAGGAGGCATTTTAAAATGAACACCGGCAAACGTCAAAAACGAATTGCAAGTCTGATTGTCAACGGATCACTCCTCCTGCTCGTACTTATGTGGACCATCCCAACGCTAGGAATCTTTGTTTCATCCTTTCGCAACCGGGACGATATCGCCACATCCGGTTGGTGGAATATATTTCCTCACAAAGAGTGGCAAAAAGTTCAGGAAATTGATACATCGCAATTAGGTCTTGATCCCAATGGTGTAATGGTCATCGAGGGTGCTTCAGGAACTTTCGATGAATTCCGTAATGGGGTTGAAACTCCTAACGGTGAGCGAATTACCTGGATCGGTAATAAGCGCCTTGGTCGAGTCGAAATCCAAAGGCAGGTTTGGACTGTCGACTGGAAATTTTCGCTCGACAACTATCAACAGGTTCTGGGCGGACAGAATTTCGAATTCAAGAAACCAGATGGCACGGTTGTGGTTGTTCCCGGAGATAACATGATCGGCGCCTTCCTGAACAGCCTGACTGTGGCGGTTCCATCCACCGTGATCCCCATTCTGATCGCTGCCTTTGCCGCCTACGCTTTTGCATGGATGAAATTCCCGGGTCGCCGCGGGATGTTCATCCTTGTTATTGCGCTTCTGGTAGTTCCGCTCCAAATTGCTCTGGTGCCGATCTTGCGAGATTACAAAGCTCTAAATCTCAACGGCACATTCCTTGCCATCTGGCTGGCACATACAGGTTTTGGCCTGTCGTTGGCAACCTATCTTCTTTACAACTACATCAGCTCACTACCACGCGATATTCTGGAATCTGCCTTCATAGACGGCGCTTCTCCTTTTACTGTATTTACCCAGCTCGTGCTGCCGCTGTCGTTGCCGGCTCTCGCTTCCTTCGCCATTTTCCAATTCCTGTGGGTGTGGAACGACTACCTGGTGGCGTTAATCTTCCTGGGCGGCAATCCCGAGTTCGAGTTGGTAACCCAACGCATGGCAGCTATTGTCGGTGCACGCGGTCAGGACTGGCATTTGTTGACCGCAGGGGCATTTGTGTCGATGATCCTGCCATTAGCGGTCTTCTTTGGACTACAAAGGTACTTCGTGCGCGGCCTATTGGCTGGCTCTGTGAAGGGTTAAATTCCCGAAGAGAGACAACCCAGTCCAAGCAGCTAAACAAATCGCTTCACGATGGCTGTGAGCTTCACGCAGCCATCGTGCCTGCCCCAACACAGGCTTCCGATGACAAATATCAAAACCGAATCAATGGATTGGGCGCTTTGGTTCTATTGGATCATGGCGACCACAATGGGATGGTTGATCGGAAGCATCTTTTTCAATGGTATCCCCGTTGTCATTTCAGGAGCTTTGATTTCTGCATTGCAATGGGCGGTGCTTTATCAGCGCATCCATAAAGCATGGCGATGGGCAGTTTTCAGCGTGGCGGGATGGACATTTGGGTATGTTCTGTTCGTGCTCCTTTCAGCGCTCCACTTGGGTCTTCCTGCCGGAATATTGATTGGATTGATTGTCGGCATCGCACAATGGCTTTTGCTGAGAAAGGAAGTCAACTGGGCAGGCTGGTGGATCGTCATCAGCATAATGGCTTGGACAACAGGTTTGAATCTATTACCCGGATTGTTGACATCAGGTGCTTTACCAGGCGCATTAACTGGACTTACCCTTGTGATATTATTCAGGTTCTCAACATCATAGAACACAAAGAAAAAAGGATTATGGATCATCAAGCACTCTGGTACAAAGACGCAGTCATTTACGAAGTTTATGTTCGTGCCTTTTACGACAGCAACGGCGACGGACACGGCGATCTCAAGGGATTGACACAAAAACTGGATTACCTCAAAGATTTGGGCGTGGACTGCCTGTGGCTTCTGCCTATTTATCCCTCTCCACTCAAAGACGACGGGTATGACATTTCGAATTACTACGATGTCCATCAAACCTATGGCACACTAGATGACTTCAAGGAACTATTGGATGCCGCACACGAGCGCGGACTCCGCGTCATTATGGACCTTGTGCTGAATCACACCTCTGATCAGCATCCCTGGTTCCGGGCAGCGCGTGCCAATCCCCGTTCCATTTTCAGGAATTACTATGTTTGGAGTAGTTCCAGTCTTACATATCGTGACGCGCGCATCATCTTTACAGACACAGAAGAGTCGAATTGGGCGTGGGATGCAACATCGGAACAATACTACTGGCACCGTTTCTACTCATCCCAGCCGGACCTAAACTACGACAATCCTCTCGTGCAGGAGGAAGTGCTCAAGGTTATGAGCTTCTGGCTTGACCTTGGCGTGGATGGTTTCCGCGCTGACGCTGTACCCTATCTATTCGAGCGTGAAAATACCAGTTGTGAGAACCTGCCAGAGACCCATCAATTCCTGAAAACCATACGCCAGTTCATCAACAGTAATTACCCCGGGCGCATCCTGCTGGCGGAAGCCAATCAATGGCCCGAAGACCTGCTTCCCTATTTCGGTGACGGGGACGATGAATTTCACATGGGATTCAACTTCCCCATTATGCCGCGTATCTTCATGGCGCTCAAAAAAGCGGACAGGACTCAACTTGTATGGATAACAGGGAGAACACCCTTCCTGCGCGAGACCAACCAGTGGGGTATCTTTCTCCGCAACCACGATGAGTTAACCCTCGAAATGGTCACCGAGGAGGAACGCCAATGGATGTGGGAACAGTATGCACCGGAACAACGCATGCGCCTGAATATGGGTATACGCCGCCGTCTTGCCCCGTTACTGGATAATGATCGCCGCAAGATTGAACTTGCCAATTCCCTGCTGTTCACATTACCCGGTTCTCCCACCCTGTATTATGGTGATGAGATCGGCATGGGAGATAACATCTGGCTGCCAGACAGGAACGGCGTCCGTACGCCAATGCAATGGGACGCCGAATCAAATTCGGGGTTTTCCGACACGCCTGTCCATTCGCTGTATTCCCCAATCATCGACGATGAAGTCTTTGGACCAACAAAAGTCAACGTGGAGATCCAACGCAAGGATGAAACTTCCATGTGGAATACGATCAGGAAGATGATCGCGGTTCGGAAGGAACATCGCGCCTTTGGCTGGGGTGAATTTGAATGGCTGGATTGCGGGAACGAAAGTGTTGCCGCATATCGAAGAACATATGAAGATGAGACAATCTTCGTATTGCAAAATCTAAGCGATCATCCACAGAAAGTATCCTGCAAACCAAAACCGGCACTCAAAACATGCACCAACCTGTTAGCCCAAAAAGAATTCGATGCTGTAAACGGTGAAATCAGCCTTGAATTGATGCCCTATCAATACCTTTGGTTAAAGTAAAGTTTCCCATTATAAAATAATGCTGTAAGAGACAAGTTATGGCTCAAATAAATTCCCTTGAGCGAGAATCAAAAAGCACACTGAAACGCCTCCTGCCGCGCCTGAAACAAACATTCCATGCGGAAATTAAAACAGATCCCGAAGGCTGGAATATTCTACAAAAACGGTTCGAAGAAAATATCCACCATTTGTTCGTTTTATATCTCGACCTCTATCGAGAGCATTACGATTTCTTCTTCCATATCGAAGACCTGTTCACCAGCATAACGCGTGCGTGGTTTGCGCGTTCACATGATCTTCGCACATTGGACGCTAAGCGCGAGCACAACCCGTCATGGTTTCAATTGAACAACATGCTTGGCGGAGTTTGTTATGTGGATTTATTTGCCGATAATCTCGAGGGCATCCGATCCAAAATTCCGTATTTCAAGGAACTGGGACTGACCTATCTGCATCTCATGCCGTTCTATGATTCTCCCAAAGGCGAGAACGATGGCGGATATGCAGTCAGTGATTATCACACGGTTAACCCGTCGCTGGGCACAATAGATCAATTGAAAGCCCTGGCACATGATCTGAGACAGGCAGGTATCAGTCTTGCAGTGGATCTGGTCTTCAACCATACTTCGGATGAACACACCTGGGCGAAGAAAGCCCGAGAGGGAGATGAGGAATATCAGGACTATTACCGCATCTTTCCGGACCGAAACCTGCCCGATGCTTATGAACAGCATCTCAGGGAAATCTTTCCAGAAGAACACCCCGGAGCTTTTACCTTTGAACCTAAAATGAAAAAGTGGGTTTGGACGACCTTCCACAGCTACCAATGGGATCTGAACTATCGCAATCCAACAGTGTTCAATCGGATGGCGGAGGAAATGCTTTTCCTTGCCAATCAGGGCGTTGAAATCTTGCGGCTCGATGCGGTTGCCTTCATTTGGAAAGAAATGGGAACAAATTGCGAAAACCTACCCAAGGCTCACACTTTGATTCAAGCGTTCAACGCGGTGGCACGGATTGCCTCTCCTGCCTTGATCTTCAAGTCTGAAGCCATAGTGCACCCGGATGATGTAATCAAATATATTTCACCAAATGAATGCCAGATCTCATACAACCCATTGCTCATGGCGCTGCTATGGAATTCACTCGCAACACGTAAAACAAATTTGCTTTTAAAAGCGCTTGCTGAGCGTTTCCTGATCCCTCCACAAACTGCCTGGGTCAACTATGTACGCGTCCACGATGACATCGGTTGGACATTCTCAGACGATGACGCCGCTGTATTGGGCATCAATGCCTACGATCATCGGCATTTTCTCAATGAATTCTATCGCGGGAGATTTCCCGGCAGTTTCGCCCGTGGATTGCCTTTTCAGGAGAATCCCAAAACAGGCGATTGTCGCATCAGCGGCACATGTGCATCACTCGCGGGACTTGAAAAAGCATTGAACGAAGAAGGTCCGCAGGAAGTTGAACTCGCCATTCGCCGCATCCTTCTCATCCATGGCATCATCATGACTGTCGGCGGGATCCCGTTAATCTATCTTGGCGATGAGATCGGAACCTTGAACGACTACAGCTATCACGAAAACCCAGCCCACAAAAATGACAGCCGCTGGGTGCATCGTCCCAAAGCAGACTGGAAAAAATATGGGCGAGGGGCTGATACAAATGCTATCGAAGGACGTGTCTTCCAGGGCTTGCGATCTCTCATAAAAATGAGAAAAGAGTACGATGCTTTTTCCAGCGGTCAGATGCATATCTTTAATACAGGCAATGAGCACGTTCTAGGATTCTTACGTCCTGGCATCCTAATTCTTGCAAACTTCTCAGAATCATTCCAAACCATTCCTTTTGATTTATTGGATGGATCGATCGGGCAAAATCACGAGTGTATTTATGGGGCAAGTGAGTTTAGAGACAAAAAAGACCTGATACTTGAACCACTCGATTTGTTGGTGCTCAGGCATCAGGTCCGTTCTGAAGCATAAGATATTTAGTTCCCCCCCACCGTGTGCAATAATGCCATATTCGGCGGGCGGACGGCGCCTACCGGGAATCCGCACACAATCACAACCTGATCTCCCATTTGAACAACATCCGAGCGCATTAATTCCGAATCGACATGATCGATCATTTCTTCAAGGGAATTCGAGAACGGTACAAGTTGCGGACGCACACCCCACAGGAAAGAAAGAGTGTGATAGGTTTTCGAGTCAGGCGTAAAAGCCATGATCGGCACACGCGGTCGTATTTTAGACATTAACCAGGCAGTTCTGCCTCGTGTGGTAAAACATGCCACAGCCGTGACGTTCTTGTCGTTCGCCAGCGCCTGTGCCGCACGCGCCATGGATGCCGCATCGCTCTGTTCAAACCCCTGCACCATCTGTTCAGTACCCCATTCGAAAAAGTGAGATTCGGCTTCCCGAATGATCCGGTCCATCATCTTGACCGATTCAACGGGATATTTCCCGGAGGCAGTTTCAGCAGAAAGCATGAGCGCATCAGTACCGTCAAAGACAGCGTTCGCTACATCTGATGCCTCAGCCCGCGTAGGAAGCGGATTCGTGATCATCGACTCGAGCATTTGCGTGGCAGTGATGACCAGTTTTGCGCGCGCATTGGCAGTACGGATGATGTGCTTTTGCAAGGCAGGCACACGCTCAGGGGGCAACTCAACTCCCAGATCGCCGCGTGCAACCATAACACCATCCACAATATCAATGATCTCATCGAGGTTATCTAATGCTTCAGGCTTCTCGAGTTTCGCGATCAACATCGGCATGCGACCACCTTTGGAAAAACGCTCCATGGCATATCGCACCTTTTTGACATCCTCAGCCGTACGGACAAATGAAATGGCAACCGCATCCACATTCTGTTCGATGCCAAAGGCAAGATCTGCCTCATCTTTGTCGGTAAAGCCGGAAATTCGCAAACGGATGCCGGGCAGGTTGATGCCTTTGTGGGATGTCAGCGGTCCGCCAACAATGACCTTTGCGGTCAGGGCATTTCGATCTTTGACCGTGACAACTTCAAGCGCAAGGCGACCGTCATCGAGCAGGAGCCGGTCTGAGGTCCGGACTGAATCGAAGAGCTGGCGAAAATCCACCGGTATTTGTTGCTCACAGTCATTCGGAGGGTATGTCCCAGTCACATACAAGATCACCATCTCGCCTTCAGAAAGCTGAATGGGTTCATCCAGTTGTCCCACACGGATCTTGGGTCCCTGTAAATCCTGCAGGATGCCCACCGACTTCCCCAGTTTTTCAGAAACCCTGCCGATAATGGCAATCCGTTCGGCGTGTTCTTCATGTGTTCCATGGGAAAAATTCATGCGGGCTACGTTCATACCTGCTGAGATCAGTTTCTCCAGCACATCCTCATCCTGGCTGGCAGGACCGATGGTAGCGACGATTTTTGCTTTGCGTGTCATCAAATTCTTCCTTCAATAAAATTATACTCACCGCAGGATGATAACACTACCTTCTACGGTGAGTTTCTCGTCTTTCGTTACGATCTGGTTAAAGCAGATTACAGGTAGTGCAATTCTTTTGCCTGTTTTTCCAGATCTGCGCGGAAATCGGGATGGGCAATATGGATGAGTTGCTGGGCACGCTGGCGGATGGTCTTGGCGTACAGGTTGGCAACGCCGTATTCGGTGATAATATAGTGGACATGGTTGCGGCTGGTGACCACACCGGCGCCCTGCTTGAGCATGGCTGCAATGCGAGTGACAGGAGTTCCATCCTTGAGCATTGTAGTGCTCGGAAGCGCAATGATTGGCACACCGCCTTTGGAGCGGGATGCACCATAGATGAAATCGAGTTGACCGCCAACGCCGCTATAGAGCTTCGGTCCAATGCTATCGGCACAGACCTGACCTGTCAGATCCACTTCGATGGCGGAATTGATGGCAACCATGCGTTCGTTCTGCGCGATCACAAATGGGTCATTTACATATTCAGTACGGTGCAATTCGATGATCGGATTGTCATCCGACCAGTCATATAGGCGTTTTGTGCCAAGCATAAACCCGGCAATGATCTTTCCGGGATGCAGGGTTTTGCGGGCATTGGTGATCACGCCCATATTGAACAAGTCGATCACCCCGTCTGAGAACAATTCGCTATGAACACCCAGGTCTTTTTTATTTTGCAGGTATTTCAGCACGGCATCCGGGATGGCACCAATGCCCAATTGCATGGTTGCACCGTCCGGAATGAGGTCTGCAATGTAGCCTGCGATCTTTTCTACAACTTCCGTACTTCCCTCGTCTGACATTGGCATTTCGACAATCGGATAATCCACGGGAATAATGTAGTTCAAGCGGCTGACGTGGATAAATGAGTCGCCCAGCGTGCGCGGCATTTGCTGATTAACCTCAGCAATGATTATTTTTGCAGTTTCTGCAGGAGTCTTGGTAAGTCCGACTTCCACGCCCAAACTGCAAAAGCCATGCTCGTCAGGTAATGAGACATGGATGATCGCGACATCCAACGGAAGGAATCCACGTTTGAACAGGAGCGGGAATTCCGAGAGCAGGATAGGCGTGAAATCTGCACGACCCTCGTGTACCGCTTTGCGTACGTTGTGACTGATGAACAGTGTGTTGACGCGCAGGTGTTTTTCCAATCCCGGCTTGACGTAGTCCGCGGGACCGATTGTCAGCGCCTGGCAGATTTCCACATCGTGGAGGTTCGGAGCGTATTCGACCAAGGCCGCGAGGACCTTCTGGGGCACCGATACGTTACCGGTGAGAAAGATGCGATTGCCAGATTTTATGGCCGCTTTCACCGCATCCTGCGGAGACACAATGCGCGATTGGTAAATGTTAGTCCAATCCATCATGCACCTCATCGAAGAGCGCCAGGTGGAAGAGCTTGCCATCATGGGTGTTCAATGCTTTTTCCAGCGACGGATCGGCGGATCTGGCTGCATCCGCGCCTTGATTGGCAATTTCGTATATGTAAGGCATCGCGGCGTTGACAAAGGCATGTGTGGCTGTACGTGCCACCACGCTTGGCATGTTCGGAACGCAGTAATGTGTCACATCCTCTTCCACATACACCGGAAGTTCATGCGTGGTGGGACGGGATGTCTCAAAGCAACCACCCAGGTCAATGCTCAAGTCAACGATCACCGAGCGCGGTTTCATGTTTTGCACCATCTTCCGCGTGACAAGGATCGGTGAACGCTGTCCAGAAACATGCACAGCGCCTACGACTACATCTGCATACGCCGTTGCCTTTTCAATGTTCCTTTCAGATGAAATCATCGTAACGACACCCGAGAAGCGGTCGTGGAGATTTTGCAAGCCAGCGAGATCTCTGCTCATTACTGTTACATGAGCACCGAGTCCCATAAATGCTTTTGTGGCAAACGTGGCAACCACACCGCTTCCGAGGATCAAAACCTCGGCAGGCGGTACTCCAGGCACACCACACAGAAGGATCCCCTTCCCGCCGCGATTGCATTGCAGGAAGCGCGCCGCGATCGTTGGCGTCATACTCCCACCGATCTCACTGAACGGTCGCAACACCGGTAGGGAACCGTCTGCAAGCTCGATCTGCTCATATGCGATGGAGGTGATCTTCTTTGACAACAACAGTTCAACCTTATCGCGCTGGGTCGAAGCCAGGTGAAGGAATCCTGCCAACGTTGTTCCTGGACGCAGCCATTCGATCTCTTCCTTCGTGGGACGGGCAACTTTGAGCAAGAGGTCCGCCCGCCCGAAGACTTCATCCGCAGAGTAGGCGATGCGCGCCCCGGCTTGTTCATATTCCAGATCGCTGAATCCCGCCCCCACCCCCGCCTCATGCTCAACGTAGACCTGGTGCCCTTTCTGGGTCAGGATCTCCACCCCGGCAGGGGGAAGACCAACACGGTACTCAAACGGACGTCTTTCTTTTGGAACGCCTATATACATATACTGCCTCCTCCCTCACCCTACACTCTCCCAATGGGAGAGCGATTGGGGGCGAGGGTAAATTATTTCATATTCAATACTTCACGAATGGACGGCAATGCCCAATCGATGGTTTCCTTGTCAATGACCAGCGGCGGAGCAAAGCGAATGACATGCTCATGCGTCTCTTTTGCAAGGATGCCTTTGGTTTGCAATGCCTCGCAGAAGCGGCGTGCCCCACCCACCTCATGCTTCAGTTCAACGCCGATCAACAATCCCTTGCCGCGCACTTCCTTTATGTGCGGACTGGGGATCTCAGACAACTGCTCCATAAAGTATTCGCCGAGCTGGCGGGAACGTTCCGGTAGATTTTCCTCACGGATCACGCGTAGCGCCGCGCGTGCCACTGCCGCCCCAAGCGGATTCCCGCCGAAGGTTGACCCATGCTCACCAGGATTGAACAAACCCAGAATGTTCTTATCTGCCAACACAGCCGAGACCGGATAAAAGCCTCCGCTCAGGGCTTTACCCACGATCACAACGTCAGGGCGGATATCTTCATATTGTGACGCGAACAGTTTCCCGGTCCGACCCAGACCCGTTTGAATTTCATCCGCTATCAATAAAACATTGTACTTCTTACAAATCTCAGCAACTTTCTTCAAATATCCAGCCGGAGGGATGATGACACCTGCTTCACCCTGGATGGGTTCGAGCATCACTGCGGCAGTGTTGGGCGTGATCGCTTTCTCAACCGCATCGGCATCGCCATATTTCACAACCACAAACCCCGGCGTGAACGGACCGAAATCATCACGATACAATGGCTCAGTAGAAAATGAGATGGCGGTCACTGTGCGCCCATGGAAGTTGCCATCCCCGACAATGATCTCCGCCTGATGCCGAGGCACACCCTTTACCTGATAGGCCCACTTGCGTGCCAGTTTGATCGCCGTCTCGACCGCCTCTGCTCCACTGTTCATTGGCAGGGACATATCGTAGCCGGTCATATCTGAAAGTTCTTTGTAGAGGAGCGGCAACTGATCGTTGCGGAAAGCGCGGGATGTCAGAGTCACTTTCCCGGCCTGCTCCAATAAAGCTTTCAAAATTTCGGGGTGGACATGTCCCTGATTGACAGCGGAGTAGGAGGATAAGCAATCGAGATACTTATTCCCATCCACATCATACACCCAGACGCCTTCCGCCTTCTCAATGACGACATCCAGCGGATGATAATTGTGCGCGCCATACTGTTCTTCTAAAGCAATGTAATCCTTTGTATTCATCAAATCTCCAAATTGTGGTTTTTATGAATTATAAAATACGGATTACGTTTCGTGAAACGTAATCCGTAAAATTGCCTTCCTATGCTGCTCCAAAAAGTCTTGCGAGAATTGCCTTCTGCGCATGCAAGCGGTTATGTGCCTGAGGAAAGATGACCGAATGTGGACCGTCCGCCACTTCATCGGTCAGCTCATGGTTGCGATGTGCTGGCAGGCAGTGCAGCACGATCACATCCTTGTCTGCCTCACCCACCAACTTGGCATTGACCTGATACGGCGGGAAGACCTTCTCGCGTTTGGCAGTCTCTTCTTCCTGCCCCATCGACGTCCATGTGTCTGTGTAGATCACGTGCGCACCTTTGACCGCTTCATGCGGGTCACGCAGGAACTTGAACTGACTGCCTGTTTGCTTTGCAATTTCTTGTGCCACGTCAACCGCTTTGGGTGTGATGTCATAATCCTCAGGGTTGGCGATGGTAAAGTTCCATCCCAGCTTTGCACAAACATGCATCAGCGATACTGCCACATTGTTCCCATCACCCACATAGGTCACGTTCAAACCTTTAGCTTTGCCGAATTTTTCCTGAATGGTGAGCGCATCCGCCATTCCCTGACAGGGATGGTTGTAATCACTCAAACCGTTGACAACCGGAATCTCAGACCATTTCGCCAATTCGAGCACATGAGCGTGCTCGAACACACGCGCCATCAGGGCATGGACATAGCCCGAGAGCACGCGCGAAATATCGGCAATGGATTCGCGCTTGCCGAGTCCGATCTCATTTGGTGAGAGATAGAGCGCATCACCGCCACAGTGACGCATCGCCATATCGAACGAGACACGCGTCCGCAGGCTGGGCTTTTGGAAGATCATGCCGAGAACCTTGCCTTTGAACAACGGCGGGTTACCTTTTTTGAAATATTCTTCCTTGAGTTGGATGGCTACGTCGAGTAAATCCTGTACTTCCCCCGAAGATAGATCCGAGATTGCGAGAAAATGTTTCATTCCTACTCCTTCATGATAAGTATAGTGTTTTCGGTCGAATCTGACCTGTCGAAATCATCACCCGTTTGGAGTGATATTTGTCTGACAAAATGCATCACTTTCCTGGATGGTTTCAAATCACACACGAGCATGAAATTCCATCGTAATTATACAGAATTGTCGCCGAACTAACATCCTAATGTTTCCGAAAAGGATGATAGTGCAATGGACGTCAGCAGGAAGAAGTCAAAAGAAAAGCCTGTCTTGTAGGTCACGTCTGAGACGTGACCTACATTCTTAATTCATGATACACTTGTTCTACTTCTAAATACCCGATAGTCCATCTTTTGAAACGAGAATTTATTTGATCACACCATCCATTTTTGAAAATCCCAGCGAAGTACACATATTATGAATTCAATCGTAGCCATAGACATCGAAACGACGGGTCTCAGCCAGGACCGTGACGCCATCATCGAGATCGGGGCGGTGAAGTTCAAAGGGCACCGCGTGGAAGCGGAATGGTCATCCATGATCAATCCTGGCAGGCATATCCCAGAATTTATCACGGGGCTGACAGGCATCAGTGATGTGGAAGTCCGCGGCGCGCCAAAGTTTCAGGAGATCAGGCAGGATTTGGAAGCCTTCATCGGTGACGCACCCGTTGTAGGACACAATGTCCGTTTTGATCTGGGGTTCCTACAAAAGGGTGGAAGCCTGCAATACAACGAAGTCATTGACACCTACGAACTCGCTGCCGTTTTGATGCCAACCGCCAGCCGATACAATCTTGGCGCGCTTGGAAAACAACTTGGCATCCTGCTCCCTGCCACCCACCGCGCACTCGACGATGCCAAGGTCACGATGGCGGCTTTGAACAAGTTATTTGAAATGGCACGCGAGTTGCCGATCGATGCTCTTGCGGAAATTGTTCGTCATGGGGAAGTGCTGGAATGGGACGCGAACTGGGCGTTTCGGGAGATCCTTCGTTCGCGCGCCAAAGAGGGCATCAAAGCCAAGAAGACCAAAAAGCAGGCGTCCTATTTTGACGAAGATAAGTATCCTCCACTCGGCAACCCTGAGGAACCCACTCCGCTCAACACGGATGAAGTGGCATCCATCCTTGAGTACGGCGGACCGTTCTCGCAATTTTTTGAATCGTTCGAGCAGCGACCAGAACAGATCGGGATGATCCGCGCGGTGAGTGATGCGCTGTCGTATGGAAGTCACTTGATGGTCGAAGCGGGAACAGGTGTTGGGAAATGCCTAATAGGTGACACATGGGTTACATTTGAGAGTGGCGACCGCAAGCGGATCGGAGAAATAGCTGCAGAGAGCGTCCTACCCACTGAGTCCATTGTCTGTATTGATTCTAGAGGAAAGCTGGTATATCAGAAAATCCAGGCAGTACACAATAATGGTGTGCGTCCGGTTTGGACTTTGAGAACTAAACTAGGGCGAAAAATTACAGCCACCGCCAATCATCCATTTCTGGTCTTTAATGGCTGGCAACAGCTGGCAAATCTTAAAGTTGGAGATCGAATTGCCGCGGTGCGTTGTCTTCCAAATGGTGATATATCCTATCCTTTTCATGAAGCCTTTGTTACAGGAGCAATGTTAGGAGATGGGGGTTGCGGACATCCTGATTCATCGACGTTTATAAATTTCGACCCTGCTGTGGTGGAGGCTTTCCGTCAAAACGTAGAGAAACTCGGCAATGTCCGAATTACACAAGATAAGGCTAAAGGGCATTATGGTTTTCGTCGTCTGAGCTTGATGGGACATGAACAAAGTGGATTGAATTTGTTGCTGGAAAATCTGAACGTTCTTAATCAAAACGCTCGAACAAAGATAATTCCTCCTACATATTTTCTTGCTAACAAAGAAACCATCTGTGCGTTACTTGCCGGTCTCTGGGTCACTGACGGAAGCATTGAAGGACAAGGAGGAAATATCACGATCTCATCTGCTTCGGAGCAAATGATTTCCGATATTCAACACTTACTTTTGCGGCTTGGAATTGTTTCACGTGTGCGTTACAAATCAGCGCTGCTCAAAGAGAGACGCTTCGACTCATGGAGCTTGGCTATATTGGATGATAGAAGCAAACGTTTATTTTTTCAAACCGTCGGTCAATTTATGGTGGGAAAAAGAAAACATATCCTCGATGCCTGGGCTAAGACCAACAAGAACAACAAACATAATCCCAACGATGACCTAATCCCTGTTGAGGCATGGGAACTAATAGATCACGAGAGAAGCCAAATGCGGGATTCGTGGTATGCCATCCGCAAAGCCTGTATCGTATCATCCGACCGCAACCGTGAGATCAGCAGGGATAAGATGTATGAAATTAGCGAATATCTAATGGCGCCTAAACTAGCAGAAATCGCGACTTCAGACCTTTATTGGGATCAAATTGTATCTATTGAACCGGCTGGAAAAGCTGAAACTTTTGATCTAACAATGGATGGTGAGCCAAATTTTGTCGCAAACGATATCATTGTACACAATTCGTTTGCATACCTCGTACCTGCTGCATTGTTTGCTTTGCAAAACAATACACGAGTTGTTGTGTCAACGAACACGATCAACCTGCAGGACCAACTCATTCAACGCGACCTGCCGAATTTAAGTCAGGCGTTGAATCTTGATTTTCGTTTTTCTGTTCTCAAAGGTCGTTCCAATTATCTTTGTCCACGGCGCGTGGAGAACATGCAGCACTATGGTCCGCGCAACGCAGATGAGATGCGTGTGCTGGCAAAAGTCATAGTATGGCAACTGGAAAACACGAGCGGAGATCGAAGCCAGTTAAATCTCACGGGACCGACCGAGCGTGAGGTGTGGAATCGACTGTCGGCGGAGGATGATGCGTGCACGACCGAAACGTGCATCAAGCGCGCGGGGGGCACATGTCCGTTCCATCGCGCCAAGTCTGCATCGCAATCCTCTCACGTGCTCGTCGTCAACCACGCGTTACTTTTGTCCGATGTTGCCACGGGAAGCAAAGTCCTGCCCGAGTATTCCCACCTCATCATCGACGAAGGTCATCATTTGGAATCGGCCACTACCAATGCGCTGTCGTTTCGCTTGAGTCAATTTGACATGGACCGCATGATGAAGGAAGTCGGCGGGACCAATGCGGGGGTGCTTGGTCAGTTACTTGGTGAGACAAAAGAAACGCTTCGCCCCGCGGACTTTGGGCTGCTTCAGCAAAAGGTCAATCGCGCCACTGACAAGGCATTCCGTATCGAGCAGATGAACCGCGAGTTCTTCAATGTGCTGGCTGAATTTGCGCGCATGCAGCGCGAGGGACAACCGCAATCAAATTATGCGTGGCAATCGCGCGTGCTCCCCGCCACACGGACGCTGCCCTACTGGGATGAAGTGGAAATGGCATGGGACGCCACAGGCGAGACATTGCGCAACCTGCTGACCGAACTGGGAGAGATCTACAAAGCCGCTGGCGAACTCTATGCGGATGGACACGACGAACTCGAAGACGTGATGGGCGGCATCAGCAATGTGACGCGCCGATTGACCGAAGCCGAAAACAATATCACAGGTATGATCAGCAAGCCAAACAATGGCATGGTGTATTGGATCGAAGTCCAACCCAATCAAAATCGTTTGTCGTTGAATGCCGCGCCGTTGAGTGTGGCACAGCTGGTCGAAAAGCATTTATGGCATGAGAAACGTTCGGTTATTCTAACCTCCGCCACGCTGACCACGCACGGCGAGTTCCAGTATCTGCGCAACACGCTCGGCGCAGACGAAGCGGATGAGATGCAACTTGGCTCGCCCTATGATTACGAAAGCGCAGCGCTGCTTTTTATAACAAACGATATCCCCGAACCAAACCAGCATGGCTATGAACAGATCCTGAACAAGACCATCATCAACACCGCCAAAGCCACAGGCGGACGGATGCTCGTGCTGTTCACGTCCTATGCGGCGTTGAAGAAAACTTCTCATGCCATTACAGGTCCGCTTGCACGAGAAGAAATCTATGTCTACGAACAGGGTGACGGCGCGTCACCAAACGCCTTGCTCGAGTCCTTCAAAGCCACAGACCGCGCCGTGCTGCTGGGAACCAAATCCTTCTGGGAAGGCGTGGATGTTCCAGGCGATTCGCTCTCGGTGGTCTTCATCACAAAACTTCCCTTCGATGTCCCCACCGATCCGCTCATCGCGGCGCGCTCTGAAATTTATGAAGACTCGTTCAATCAATACTATTTGCCCGAAGCGATACTGAAATTCCGTCAGGGGTTTGGTCGCCTGATCCGCACTGCATCTGATCGCGGCGTTGTCGGCATTCTCGATAAACGCGTATTGACCAAGCAATACGGGCGGATGTTCCTGGAATCACTTCCACAATGCACGGCGAGACAGGGTCCCGCGGGGAATCTTCCGCGCGAGGCAGGGAAGTGGCTGGGGATGTGAAATTGGCCAGATTGACTTCAAAGGATGGCACGGCTATAATCTAGCCAGACTAGACAGGAGAGTTTCCATGAATACGATCTGGCAATTACAGGATGCAAAAAACAAATTTAGCGAGGTTGTCGAACGCGCTCTCAAACAGGGTCCACAACTCATCACGCGCCGAGGAAAGAAGGCTGTCATTATCATGTCTTATGAGGAGTATACACGGATGAAACAGTCTCAAACAAAGCTTTCCGAGTTTTTTCGCGCATCCCCGTTGACAAAAGTTGATCTCAATCTGAAACGCGATATAAGTTTGTCGCGCGAGGACACGAAGTTATGAAGTATCTGCTTGACACTTGCGTCATTTCGGAATTGGTCGCCAAACAACCCAATCCACGCGTGCTGGAATGGATCGACTCCGTTGACGCCGATGGAATTTACATAAGTGTTATCACGGTCGGGGAAATCACCATGGGCATTGAAAAACTGCCAAACTCAAAACGAAGGCAGGAATTGAGCGATTGGTTGGAAAATGAATTACTCATTCGGTTTCAAGACAACCTAATCGAACTCGATGTAGACATTCTCATTCAATGGGGCAAATTAAATGCTCGGCTTGAGATTAACGGGCAGAGAGCGCCCGCCATTGACTCACTCATTGCGGCGACAGCGTTGGAGCAGGATCTTATCCTTGTCACTCGAAACGTATCTGACTTTCTTGGAACAGGGGTTGAAATATTGAATCCATGGGAATAATGCTCGATAAGCGCGTGTTGACCAAGCAATACGGGTGGTTGTTCTTGGAATCCCTTCCGCAGTGTACGGCGAGACAGGGTCCCGCGGGGATTTGCCGCGCGAGGCTGGGAAGTGGCTGGGTTTATAAACGTACAAACCAACTCCTAGCTCATCATCGAACCCGAAGGGTCAATGCCCCCCTAGGGTGAGATAAATTCCCCAACAAGGAAAATGGCAAGCAGCAACCCAATAAAGGTGGAGATATATACAAAAAAGGAGCGCTCCTTTTTTGCTGCAACTGCCACGATCCCGATGATAAAAGCCAGCAACCCTGCTGCCATTCCAGTGAGCATTGTCAGCGCCAGGGCGGGTCTGGCGGCAACATCTTCCAGAATGGAATTACCCGCTGGAACCGAAGCATAGAGCACACTGGTGAACGATGTGCCAAGGAAAAACAGGATAAACATGGCAATGATCAGTCCGATGGACCATTTTCCGATTCTCGTTTCAGGTCCGTGGAAAAACCGAGTGGCTGTCCCTTTCATATTTGCGTTCTTTCTGAATGTACAAGCTAAACTTTCGCTCCATCACAGATAACATAGCACGTGGAGTGATCAGATTCAAGTGCTGTTTGTCACCATGTTCGAAGAGGGGAGTTTCGGGTATGCTTATTACACAAGCCAGAGATGTGACATGACACGCATCATCACCTACTCCCTCAAAGCTGACTCCTCCAATTCGGACGAATACTATCGGGCAATCGCATTCTTCGCGGATTCATGGCTGACGCAGGCAACGCCTCAAGTCCTTGACCTGATAACTGGATTCCGCGAACATCGCCGAGTCCACAACCAAACGGACCGCTCCGATTCGGAGTACGTCTTTGAATTACTCGCTTTGGGGGTGAACTTGCACGAGCACGGCAATGAAGCAAGTCACATGCCGAAATGGACGGGATACCTGATGGGCAGGCTGGTGTCCATTCAAAACAGTAAGCCCCAATTGGAGAAAGCCATCAAGTCGCTTCGAGGCTGGTTGGGGTGGGTTGTGAATCAGGCTTCGGGTAGAAAAGAACGCGTTGAGAGCGTCAGCCGTCTGATCGACTGGCTAAAAGCGAACGATGAGACTGTCAAAGCGGAACGGATTGAAGAGTGGCACACATATTTCAAATCCAAAGGAGATTCTTTCACACAGAATGCCATTTCCCGTTGCCTCAAATTGACTAATGAATTTGCGTTGGTTAGCCATGAGGTGCTTGGGAAATACACGGAAAACGTCGAACCCTTTCTGGAAAAGGAAGCACCCAAATATCGCCGCCGTTATGACGCACGCCTGCTCTCCCGCACACGTTTGGAATACCATCTAGGGATGATCGGAACTGAGATTCTATCCCTGGCTTATCGTCAGCGCTTCCTCGCAGCTAAACACAAAATGGTGATCGTCCCTCCGTGCATGTGCGCACCGGCGGAAAAATGCAAGGCGATCGAAACTCCTTTCGGGGCAAAATGCCAGTCTTGCACACCTGGCTGTCGCGTGAATCAAATCTCAAAACTGGGAGAAAAACGCGGTTTCAATGTGACCATGATCCCCGATAATGTGAAGGTATTCGGTTCTGGAAAAGATACCGGGGGCGTCGGCTTGGTGGGCCTCTCATGCGTTCTCACCAACTGGAATGGCGGCTGGGACGCCGGCACGGCAGGTATCCCCGCTCAGGGACTCTTGCTCGATTATGTTGGCTGCAGCATACACTGGGATAAAGCGGGCATCCCGACGGACACCAATATCAAGAAGCTGCAGGAGATATTGGGGGTTTGAGTTTAAAAGAAAATGGGAACGAATGTAAAAAAACGAAAGAAGTGAATCACAAATGGAATATTCAAAGTTGATTGCAGAACGTTTCAGTGTAAGAGCTTACCGCCCAGACCCGGTGGAAGACGAAAAATTACAGGCGGTACTGGAAGCTGCGCGCCTGGCACCGACTGCTGCAAACCGTCAGCCGTTCCAACTGATCGTGATGCACACGGCCGGGCGCGAGGAGGAGATCGGGAAGATCTATCGCCGTCCGTGGTTTGTCCAGGCTCCGCTTGTGATCGCCGTGTGCGCGATCTCTTCCCAGGCATGGGTGCGGGAAAGCGACCGCTTCAACGCCCGCCTAATCGACGCAGCCATCGTGGCAGACCATCTTATTCTGGCGGCAGCCAATCTGGGATTGGGTACCTGTTGGGTGGCGGCATTTAATGTGGAGGCGGCTCGGAGTGTTCTACGCCTGCCCGAGGAGGCTGAACCGGTGATCTTTACACCTCTCGGTTATCCCGCAGATCAGCCCAAACCCAAAGAACGTAAACCCCTCACCGACTTGGTCCGCTATGAACATTGGTAGTACCATTGTCCAAAGTCTGGATGAAGAAATGAAAATCACCGCTAACATCCATGCCATCCCCAATGTACAAGCCAATTCCTATCTCATCGTCGAGCCTGACGGGTTGACGATCATTGACACTGGGATGCCGTTCAGCGAGAAACAGTCCCTAAAATACATCGCCAGCCTTGGACGGTCAGCTGGGGAAATCAAGCACATCTTCATCACCCATGCCGATCTGGATCACTATGGCTGTCTGGCTGCCTTGAAGCAGGCAAGTGGGGCGCGCACTTTTTCCAGTCAGCCTGAAGCCGAGGCGATGGCAAAAGGAATCTCGTCACGACCAGTCAAACGTGATATTGGTCGTTTTCAAGGTTTTATGATCCGCTTAGCAGGGAAACTCTTGAAACCCACTCCGATTCAGGTGGATGAGATACTGACTGATGGACAAGTCCTGCCTGTGTTGGGCGGGCTTCAAGTTTTGGCAACACCGGGACATTCCCCAGGGCATCTCTCGTACTACGCTCCGTCCGTCCGTGTGTTGTTCTGCGGCGACTCGATGAAATCAAACGATAAAGGTCTGCGCGCCTCCCGTTCACGCAACAACTGGGATCAAACCGTGGCAGATGCATCAGTGAGGAATCAGTCCACGCTTGGCGCTCAGATCGTTTGTACAGGGCATGGACCGGTTGTGAAAGAAGCTTCGGACAAATTTCCAAAATAAAAAGGTCATTCGTCGTTGAAGATTTGAATGGTTCGGGGTAAGATAATATTAAACGTTTCGACACTCAAAAATTGGATTTATGCAGAGATGAAATCGAATACCACGGAAACACTGTGTCCTGTTTGCAATAAGGAAAACAAGGGCAATGCCACGGTCTGCAGGCATTGCGGCGCCCTGCTGGAGGAAGTTTCAACCAGGTATGTGGGGTTACCCGATTCTTCCTTCACCACACCACCCAAGCAAATGGAAACTTCCATTGATGTCGATTTGATCCCTGAAGGTGGGATTGGCATCCAGGTGGCAGGTGAAACCAAACCTCTATATGTATCCATTACCTGGGAACTTATCATCGGAAGAAAGAGGGAGGCAACATCCATCCAGGAACTGTATAGCATCAAGTTGAATAAAGAACCAGACTCGGAGACCTTTCTCGATCTTTCGGATATGCATGCGGGCACCTTGGGGGTTTCGAGACGTCACGCCCTGATCCGGCGGACAGTATCCGGTTATGAAGTCACCGATCTTTCAAGCAGGAACGGTTCATGGCTGAACGGGCAGCGGCTTGTCCCCAACAGGCCATATCCACTCGCAAACAAATCACAATTGCGCATCGGAAATATGCGGCTTTTGATCCTGTATCGTACTCCGAAAGACTAGCTGGCAAACAGGATTATTTCCATAACTTCCCCCTTTCCTGTTCCTCGATCCGGATGAAATTAACCTGGTGATATTCGAGGGAAATTGACCGGCAATCCATCCCCAGCCGAATAGAGAAATACACGAAGGCGATATGAACCGCCTTCGTGTATTTGTGATGCAGCATTACATATTCAAGGTCTTCAACACTTCATGGGCCAGCATGGCGGGCCAGAAGATGCCTTTGAAGATTCCCACCACGCCCATCCAAAATGTTGTGGCATGCGTCAGGAAATAAACCCAGGCGCCAATCATGCCTAGTCCATAGACAGCCTCTGAAGCGCCGCTTTTGTAGATCACCTTTTGCTTCTGAGGTTTTTGTTCAACAACATTTGTATCAGTGGTCATTTTATCTCCTGTTTTCACTCATAGATAGGTACGCTTATTCATCCACCTGGTTGCACGAATTGAATGACACTTGTCACACCACAATTGATGCATGATGACTTCAAAAGCATGCTCGACCAAGACGTTGATGTTCTCGAAATTCTCATCTCATCCAAGATCCCTGTCACAGTCCAGTCCGCGCTGCAGCGCTGGACAGGCTGACAGACAATGAACGCAAATGCGTTGCCTTGGTTGCTTTGCTCATGACCACCATGGCAAAGGGCATGCCAGTTCTCACCGCAGGGCATGCTGCTCAGACAGGAGAAAATCTTGCCAAATGTCACAAGGTAGTCGAGACAAGCAGCAGCGTGTTCTTTCTTGTTGAAACACTGGAGTTCCTGTGCCGCGGCAGACGCATCGGTGGTACACAGGCGTGCTTGGCAACATCTTAAACATCAAGCCCATTCTGGAATTACGAAATGACGCCATCGAACCGGCAGACAAGGTTCGCACAAAACAGAAAGCCATCCAGCGCGTGGTGGAGATGGCCGTTGAATGCATACACGGCCGGACTCAGGTCCGGCTGGCGGTCACCCACGTCACTGCCGAGGCGGAGGCAGTATTGAAAGCAACCAGGCTGAACTGAGTCCGATCGAAATGTTTATCAACCCGCGGAGTCCGGTCATTGACGCGCACGTGGGTCCCGGCACTTCGCGGGGAATTTCATGTATGGCGTTCTGCAATTCACGGCAAAGACAACAAAATTCCCCGCATATTAAAGCAGGGACTGGTGTCATACCTGTCCCTGTAAGCATTAAACTGACAGATCTTCCATTTGTAAAAACGCCTCCGCCACACGCGGGTCGAAGTGCGTGCCCGAGTCGGCTTTGATATGTTCCCTTACTTCATCGGGAGGCAGGCCCTTGCGATACGGCCGATCGGAAGTCAGGGCATCCCACACATCGATCACTGGGAATATTCGCGCCGCAAGGGGAATCTCATCCCCTTTCAATCCATCAGGGTAACCGGAACCATCCCATTTTTCATGGTGATAATGTGGGATGTCAACTGCCGGGCGTAGGAACGCGATCCGGTTGAGCATATTAAAAGCATGGATGGGGTGCAGCTTCATCAATTCTCTTTCTTCCTCCGTCAACGGTCCGGGTTTCAACAAAATACTGTCTGATATCGCCATCTTGCCAATATCATGCAGCAACGCGCCGCGCGTGATCTGGATCAATTCATCTCCTTTGATTCCCATGGAACGCGCCAGCCTCTCGGTCAGGATGGTGACGCGTTGGGTATGTCCCTCAGTCTCCTTGTCGCGCATATCCAGTGCATCCACCCAACCTTCCAACGTAGCCTGGTATGCCTTCTCAAGTTCCCGATTCTTCTTTTGCAGGTCATCGAATAATTGGGCATTATCGATAGCAACAGCCGCCTGGTCGGAAAAAGCCCTGATCAACCCCAGATCCCTTTCCTGGAAAATTCCTGAACGCGCACGATTATCCACATAGATCACACCGATCAATTCATCCTTAATCTTCAATGGTGCACAAAGGATCGACCGCAGTTGATAGGCCGCCACACTCATCTGATTCTCAAAGCGTGGATCCTCCTGAGCATTCGTGGTCAGGATTGCCTCGCCTGTATCCGCCACCTTATCCACGATCGTGCGGCTGACCTTGGACGATTCTTCCTCAAGATTGATCTGATCGATCCCACGCGCAATCTCGAATTTCATGCTCCCATTGGATTGTTTCAACATCAGGAAACCGCGCTCGGCGTGCATCAGCGAGATCAAAACATCCATGACCTCTTCAAGCACCCGTGTCTTACCCAAGGATGAGTTGATCGCCCGCCCAATGCCCATCAACGCATCGCGCTGACTCTCCCTGATTTTTAATTGGTCAACGACCGCCTGTTCGAGATTAACAAGGGATTGGGTGATGCGGCTCACATCGCGCAGGATGTCCGCACTCTCTGCTCCACCCGATTTGACCAGGCTTCCTGTGGCTCGCATAAGAAGCGCGCGGATTTCCTGGAAACTTCTTTGGAACGATGGGCTATCAGTTGGACGCTTGAACATGGCATCTCTCCTCAACTATATAATTTTACCTCTACCAATTAACAAAATCGCCATGAAAGGGAAGAAAGCCAAAAAAGACACCTTCTTGTCATGAAGAAGGTGTCTTTTCGTCTATTCCTGATATCGCTTTATTTGATCTTGAACATGTTCATCATCTTCATCGCCAAGTTCAAGTCGCCGCCCAGTTTGAGCTTGCCCTGCATGAAGGCTTGCATGCCGTCCAATTCGCCTGTAAATAGTTTGACGTAGTCGCCAGAGTCGGCCGTGAGGGTCATGGTCGGCTTATCGGTGGGAGCACCTTGCGCCACTTCGACTTTTCCATCCGCAATCTTCGCGTTCCATTCGCCTGCTTCCGCGCCTGTGAACTTGAAGTGGATGACCGCGTTCACTCCCTGTGCTTTTTCGGGCAGGAATGCACCAGGCATTTTTTCCATGAGTTGTGATACTGTGAGGGGCATTTTATTTAGTCTCCTAGTCTTTTTGTTTTCTAGTCCCTGGTCGAAAGTCAAAAGTCCAATGTGATGAGTGACAAACAGAGAAGTTGACAAGTCGACCAGCAGACTAATTTTGTAGATTTTCAAAGATCGCCGCGGCACCCATACCGCCGCCAATGCACATGGTGACCATGCCGTACTTCGATTTGCGACGACCCATTTCATAGATGAGCTGGGTGGTCAATTTCGCACCTGTACAACCAAGCGGATGACCAAGGGCGATCGCACCGCCATTGACATTGGTCTTGCTTTGGTCAATATCAAGTTCGCGGATGACTGCCAGCGATTGCGCGGCGAAAGCTTCATTCAATTCTATCAGGTCAATATCGTTCAGAGTTATACCTGTTATTTTGAGTACCTTCGGAATGGCAGCGACAGGACCCATCCCCATGATCTCAGGCGGAACACCGCCCACAGCAAATGCAACGAAACGTACTAATGGGGTTAATCCTAGTTGAGCCGCACGTTCCTCTGACATAACCATGACTGCCGCCGCGCCATCGGACATTTGGGATGAGTTACCCGCTGTTACGGTTCCACCATCTTTGAAGGCAGGGCGTAGCTTGGCAAGTCCCTCGATCGTTGAATCACCGCGCGGACCTTCATCCCGTTTTACAGTGAATTTTCGGGTCACAGGCTTTTCGTCCGCGTCGAGCTCGTTAATTTCCACATCGATGGGAACCAACTCAGGATCGAACAACCCTGAATCAACAGCCTTGGCAGCCTTCAAATTGCTCTTGAGCGCAAATTCATCCTGCATCTCTCGCGTGATCCCGTATTTAACTGAGACATTTTCCGCGGTCAAGCCCATGTTGGTGTAGTAGTGCGGCAACTCCATCGCAAAGTGTGGATTGGGCGAGAACTTGTATCCCATCATTGGCACCATGGACATGGACTCAATTCCCCCCGCAATTCCTACTTCGAGGTCACCTGACTTGATCGCATACGCAACATGGGCAATAGACTGCACGCCAGATGAACAGTAACGATTGATCGTCTCAGCGGGAACCGATTCAGGCAGTCCTGCACGCAAGGAAATCATGCGCGCCAAGTTCATTCCCTGCTCGCCTTCAGGGAAGGCACAACCAAAGACCACATCTTCGATCTCAGCGGGGTCAAGATTCGGTGTCCGCTTGAGCAAGGCTTGGATGGTTGTGGCAGACATCTCATCGGGACGAACCGTGGCAAGTCCTCCCTTTTTGGCTTTACCAACGGGAGTCCGTACAGCACTAACGATAACAGCTTCTTTTGTCATTTCACACCTCTCTAATTTCTCAGCGGCTTGCCCGTCTGCAACAGCGACCACATTCTCGCTTGTGTCTTCTCTTCACCAAACAACGACAGGATCGCCTCACGCTCGAGATCAAGGATGTACTGCTCGCTTACCCATTGCGGTTTGGTCAGGTTGCCACCCGCCATCACGTGCGCCAGTTTGGTGGCGATGTGTGCATCGTATTCTGTGATGTACTTGCCTTCCTTGAAGCTCCACGCCCCGATCTTCATGGCGCCGAACATATCGCGCCCTGAGGCATAGATCAATTCAAGCGCGGGAGGTCTATATCCAGACGCCGCCATGTGCATCGCTTCTTTCTTTGCTTCAGTAAGCAGATGGTCACGGTTGATCACGATGCGGTCACCTGAACCAAGGATCGCCATATCGCGCGCTTCATACGCAGACGTGGCAACCTTCGCCTGCCCGATCTGCAGGAAGGCGCGTTGGATGAATGGGAACGCCTCAGCCATATCGGTCTTCATGGCAGGGTTGATGATGCGGCGCATGTATTCCTTCGTACCACCGCCCGCCGGGATGACGCCTGCGCCGAGTTCGACCAGACCGATATAGGTTTCAGCCGCAGCAACCACGCGCGAAGCATGCATGGTGATCTCACAACCGCCGCCCAGTGCGAGTCCCGCTGGTGCAATGACAACAGGCTTCGGGGAGTAACGCATTCGCATGTTCATATCCTGCAGTTTCTTCACAGCGGCTTCAAGCGTATCCCACATCCCCTGTTGCGCGCCTACCACCATCATGAACAGGTTTGCGCCAGCGCTGAAGTTGTCCGCCTCATTACCGATCACCAAACCATCAAAGTCTTTTTCCACGCGGTCGAGCGCTTCGGTGGCAATAGCAAAAATATCATCATCGAGCGCGTTCATCTTGGTATGAAATTCCACCAGCGCCACACCGTCACCGATGTCATACAGTGACGCGCCCGCATTCTCGCTGATCACCTTCTTCGTGCCTTTCAGGTCACTCAGAACGACCATGCCAGGTGCGTGCTTGATCTTCACATACTTCTTCTTCGCCACATCGTACACGCCGACCTTGTTCGCGCCTTTGTACTGATAGAAGGTCTCGAAACCGTCCTTCACCATCCCGTCCACCCACTTGGCGGCAGGATACCCTGCGACTTTCATCTGCTTGACGGTTTCCTTCACGCCGAGCATGTCCCATATCTCGAACGGACCTGCCTCGTGCATGAAGCCCCATCGGACTGCATCATCGATCGGTTTCATCGTATCTGCGACTTCGGGGATGATGGACGACGCGTACTGGAAACCTTGATACGTCAACGCTTTGACCAGAGTCGCCGCCTTGTCATCCGATTCAAGCAGGACCTTGAGCCTGTCTCCCAACCCCTCGACATCTTTCGCCGCCCCGAGAGAATCAAAGCGCGGCTTTGTCGGTGCGGTGTGTTCAAGTGTATTCAGGTCAAGCGACCAGAATTCCTTCTTGCCTTCCGCGTTACGGACTTCCTTGTAGAAACCGACCTTGGTCTTATTGCCAAGCCACTTACGCTCGATAAGTGTCGAAATCAACTTGTTCGGCGCTTCAGCACTGAGATATTCCTGTCCGAGTTTATCGTGCGGGATCAATGGAGCAAGGTTGCGACCGACATGGTCCCAGACATCGATACCCACCAGGTCAATCAAGCGGAACGTTGCAGTCTTCGGTCGCCCGATCAACGGACCTGTGATCGAGTCCACTTCATCCACTGTATAGCCGTTCTTCATGATGAAGTCCAACCCGAAGGCACCCGTTCCAAATGCCACGCGGTTGCCTATGAAGTTGGGCGTGTCCTTGCATAACACGATTCCCTTGCCCAAGCGGTACTCCCCAAAGTGACTGATGAACTCCAGCACTTCCTTCGAAGTATCCCTGGTCGGAATGACTTCCAGCAACTTCAAATAACGCGGCGGGTTGAAGAAGTGCGTTCCGAGGAAGTGCTTCTTGAATTCCTTTGAAAGACCTTCAGCAATGGATGCCACTGGAATGCCTGATGTGTTTGTGGAAATGATCGCGGTCGGCTTGCGGATCTCGTCGATGCGTGCCATCAAGTCCTGCTTGATCTTGAGATTCTCGACGATGGCTTCACAGATCCAATCCGCTTCTGCGATTACACCAAAGTCATCCTCCAGATTCCCAAGCTTGACAAACGTCTTCAATTCGGGCGACATCAAGTTGGCGGGCTTGGCTTTCAGGCAGGCATCCCACCCGGCGTTGACGATCTTATTGCGAGCAACTTTATCGTCCGCTGGCGCATCTTTGGGAACAATATCAAGCAGCGTCACAGGCACACCCACGTTCGCCAGATGCGCCGCAATGGAAGCTCCCATCGTCCCCGCGCCGATCACTACTGCTTTGTGAATTTGATATTTCATAGTATCCAATTCTCCTCGGTGGTCGAGTAGTTCCGAGCGACAGCAAGGAACGTATCGAGACCACCACTAAGCAAAATCAATTTGGTTACATGGCGGTTTCGACACGCCCTTCGCTACGAACGCTCAGGGCTACTCAACCACCAGAACACAATTGTTACCTTAAATCCTTCCCGCTATATTCCAAAATTTGCCGCGCGACTACAAGACGGTTGATCTGTCCTGTGCCTTCATAGATATCCGTGATCTTCGCATCGCGGAACCATTTCTCGGCAAGGAATTCACGGCTGTACCCGAGCGGACCCAGAATCTCCACCACCTTCTGCGTGATCCTCGTCCCAACATCGCCAGCCTTGACCTTGCTCATCGACGACTCGAGCGCGTTCGGCTTCTTGTTATCCGCCATCCACACTGCCTTGATGATCATCAGCCATGCCGATTTCAACATGATTTCCATGTCGATCACATCGCGTTCAATGGATGTCAACTTCTGGCGCGGCAGTCCATAACGGATCTGGATACCATTTTCAGCGAGCTTTTCCTTTAGGAATTCCAAAGCGGCTCGCGCGACGCCGATACCTGACGCGGCAACGAGAGGCCTCGTCGCATCGAAGGTTGCCATCGCGCCCTTGAAACCCTTGGTGGTCTTCTCAACCGTTGCACTTCCAAGGATATGATCAAATGGAACACGTGCATCAACAAGAGAAATTGAAGCCGTATCACTCACACGAATACCGAGTTTGTGCTCCAGCTTGGTGACCTTCACGCCTGGTGTTCCACTTTCAACAACGAACGCCCGCATCCCTGCACGCCCAGCAGTCGGGTCAATGCTTGCCCAAATCACGATAAAACCTTTGCCAAGTTTCTCATACTCTGTGAACGACTTATCCCCACCCGTGACAAAGATCTTCTCGCCGTTGAGGACCCATTCGTTGGTCTTTTCATCCAACACAGCGCGCGTGCGGATCGATGCTGTATCAGAACCAGCCCCAGATTCAGTCATGCACATGGCAGCATAAGTAGGTTTCTCTTCACTGAAGCGAGCCAGGAACTTGGCTTTCTGCTCAGGTGTCCCAGCGGCTTGGACTGCCGCAGCACCCAAGCCTCCGCCAGGTGTTATGAGATAAAAACCCACATCGCCCCAGGCAAGCGCCTCGATCTGGGAGGCTAACACCTGATATCCAATGGGCGGGCGCTTCTCTTTTTTCTCATCGCCATCGTGTCCGTTCCCGCTCTCCTTTGGCACAAGCCCCCCGCCTCCCATCATCGCTTTCATGGCAGTGTGCATGAATTCGATGTAATCCCATGGAATCTCGTGCTCGTGCTCATCGAAGTAACGTGACTTCGATCGCATCATCTCTTCGCCGACAGTTTTGAGCATAAACTGTGCTTGTGTGATCGGTTTGGGTGCTTCAAATTCGATTGGCATCTCTTCCTCCTATACAATTGCAAGACCTGTAAAGGTTGCAAATCCTCGTCCATTGCGCATCCACATCTCAACTGGATGCTCGCGAATGTAACCGTGACCGCCTAGGATCTGCACAGCGCGATCCGTGACCATCATTACCATGTCCACTGCGCCTGTGTAGGCAAGGTAAGCCTCGGTGGCGGCATCAGCATGACCCTGGTCAAGCTTCCAGGCAGCCTCCCAATTGAGCAGTCGGCTGGCTTCGATCTCTGTCCGCATTTCGGCAAGCATGAAGGCGATGGCTTGCTTCTGCGCAATCTTCACGCCAAATGCTTCACGTTCCTTTGCATAGTCCTTGCTATATTCAAATGCAGCATTTGCCACTCCGACAGCAGCCGCAGCCGTGGCAACGCGCATCGAAGCAAGGACCAGTTCAAAGTCCATGCCCGATGCGCCGCCCAAACGATTCGCCGCAGGTACTTTGACATTATCCAATTTGACTCGATACATCGGGAGTGCGTTGAGGCTCATCAGCTTTTCGCGCTCGTCAACAATGGTCAATCCCATCGCGTCTTTCGGGACGATGAATCCTTGAGTGTTCCCATCTTGATTGGCATACACAAGGATCATTGCCGCGTCCTTGGCAAACGTGACGAATGCCTTCTCACCGTTGAGTGTGTATTCTTCGCCTTTGAGTGCTGCAATTGTCTTTAATCCAAGCGGATCGAAATCAAAGGCATATTCAATCAGTGCGGCGGTGTACGGAGCCCAATCGCCTTCGATGACCTTGGGCAGGTATTCCTGCTTTTGCTCCTCCGTTCCCGCCAGCATAATCGGCGTGGCAAAGAGACTCGGCGTCATCACTGCCAGCGTGCCAGCGAGGTCACCGAACGCCATCTCTTCGACAGCAAGCACTCCTGTGACCGCGCTCCTTTCACCAAAGCCGCCATATGCTTCTGGGACAGACGCCTGCAGCAAGCCAAGTTCCCACCCCTTGCTGACAAGTTTCTTTGGCAGTTCGCGGCTCTCCTCCGCGTCGTGTGCAGCGGCACGCAGGTCATTGACCGCGTACCTATTCACCGCATCGATCAGCATTTGTTGTTCTTCTGTTGGATCAAATGAGTACATAACGATTCTCCTTGGGAAGGATCTCAGAATTTGGAATATCTCGTAAACGATGGTAACGAGCGGGTCTTCCCTGTTCCATCTCGTCGGGGTTGGTGATCTCGATCATGCCATGCTCATACAGATATTCAACATACGCACCCGTCTTCTCAATGACGAGTAATTGGTTGTATCCGTTCATCTCACCATAAACAGATTCACAAATTTCTGCTATCGTGAGCGGACTACTTAAAGCATTCAAGGCCTTGCTTATCCTTCGGATGATGCTCTGTCGCGTTGCGCGGACGTTTCCATGCAAATCGGGCATAGGTTCATCATGCCCATTCAGGATCAAACGCGCGCCTCCCGCCCACTTCTGAAGGCGATCAAGCGATTCCAGATAATGGTCCAATCCACCGTATGGATTGATGGACTCGGGAGCCAGATGCGGTATGACACCTTCCACAACCATGTCACCACAAAAGATGACATCATCCACACGCATCGCAACATGACCCGGGCAATGCCCTGGCAAATGGATCAACTCCAACACTGGGACATGGTCCTTGATTTCGTCATATGTGAAATCCACAGGGGTGGATTGGTAGATGGCTTTGGTGAAACGATAAATGCTGAGGAGTGAATCCCGCGTATCTTCAGCGAGTCCAGTTTCGGTCAAGTATGAAGCGAGACGGCGTCCAATCAAGGCAAGTCGTGCATCATGGTACGAAACGGTTTGCACGTCCAGTTCGTGGCATCCGATTTTTGCATCGGTAAGTGGTTTTAGTTTCGAAAGCCCACCGTAGTGATCAATGTGAGCATGCGTCAAAAGGATATGCGTTAAGTCCGAAGGTTTAAGTCCCGCCTGATGAAAACCATTCAAAAGGTCTTCGTGAGAGATGTCTGCGCCTGAGCCTGTATCGATCAGAATATTTTGCCCCTCCAATTGAAGGACATACGCATACGCCCAAAACTTCGGAAACACCTGTAGAGGCAGGCGATGGATCTTCCCTCCGCTCGAAGTTTCGAAAACAGCGTATGGTGCCTTCTCACTCATTTGAGCAATCCGTTCAACAGCAGGTTTGAATAATCGTCGGCGATCTGCTCGATGGTCTTTTCACCCTCAGGGTGATACCAGGTGATCGACCAATTCATCAAACCAAGTAATGCCCGCGCCGCCAGTGCAACATCATCGCATTTGAAGATTTTATTATCCACACCCTCCACAATCACGCTTCGCCAAAGCAGTTCAAACCTGTCTCGGTTTGGAACGTGTCGCGCATGCTGGCGGCGATCAAGCGCACGATGCTCAAATAGAAGCACTGTGGCAAGGTCACTATTATCAGCAAGGATCTGCATGTAATCGCGGATCATCATGCGCAGTTTTTTATCAGCGGGGATATTTTGGCTGGCGATGGGCGAAATTCGCTCAAGGAGCATTTGCAGGGCACGATCGAGTATTCCGAGCAATATCTCCTGCTTGGACGAAACGTGATGGTACAGGCTCGCCTTCTGCAAATTGACGGCATCCGCGATATCGTTCATGGACGCGCCATGGAACCCCTTCTGGCTGAATACTTGTGCGGCGGCTTCGAGAATATCTTCCCTGGTCATGGATGCTCCCTACCGAACGGTCGGTTGTTATGATATAATAACGCGAATAGCCGGCAAAGTCAAGAAATAAACTTTCGTCGAGTCAGCATGGAGAATCCATCACAAGACATGAATCAATCGTAGTTGGCTATGCTATAATAAAATTATGACAACACCGCAATTGGAAACAGAGTCTACTGAAACTCCCTCATCCGAAGAGCTTGCCGCAAGTCGTGAACAGGAAAAACAGGCAAGACAGATGGTCATCGGCATTACTGTCGGCGTGATTGTATTGCTTGCCCTGCTTGGAGTGGCAATTTACTTCCTGCTCCAACCAGCCACCCCCACCGACAAGATACGCGACATTTTCATTATCGTGGTGGCACTTGAGTCGCTGGTGATTGGTGTGGCACTGATCATATTAGTCGTGCAACTCGCAAGTCTCATCAACCTGCTGCAAAACGAAGTCAAGCCGATCCTCAAAGCCACAACAGACACAGTCAACAACCTGCGCGGCACAGCTGAGTTTCTGGGCGAGAATGTAGTCGAACCCGTCATAAAACTGAACGGTTATCTGGCTGGTCTATACCGTATGTTAGAATTGATGGGCATCAAAAAGAAATAGAAAACGGGTATTTGTTACCTGCTACTATCAAATAAAAAAAGAAACAATAACCATAAAGGAGGTTACCATGTCTGATCGTGATGAATTCGGAGCCTTTCTCGTAGGCTTCATCGTAGGTGGACTTACTGGCGCAGTGGTGGCACTGCTTTTCGCCCCGCAGTCCGGTGAGGAGACCCGCGCCCTGATCAAGGATAAATCCATTGAACTGCGCGACAAGGCACAGACTTCTGCTGAAGAGGCGCTTGCCCGTGCCGAAGCGGCTGCACAAGAAGCACGAGCCAGAGCTGATGAACTTGCCAAACAAATCAAGGAACGCGGCACCGAAGTGTATACCACTGCCAAGGAGCGCGGGCAGGCTGTCTATGAAGATGTGCGCGAACGCGGCAAAACTGCCGTGGAGTCGATTCGCAAGCCCAAGAAATCCGACGAGGCACCTGCCGCATAAGGCACATGCCAGCATGCGAGGGTTTGGTGGCGCTTTAGCGTTATCAAACCCTCGTTTTTTTTACGCCTGCACCCTGTGAGAACCCTTCTTAAGATCTTTTTCCATTTCCTGTACCATCAATTTGCGTTTACATACGATCTGGTGGCTTGGCTGGTTTCGTTCGGAAATTGGAAAGACTGGATCCTGGAAGTTGTCCCATTTATCGAAGGGACTCGGACTCTCGAAATCGGTCATGGTCCCGGACACTTACAGCGCTTCCTCCTTAACCGAGGCCTGGTCGCTGTTGCAATGGACGAATCCGCCCCGATGGGCCGACTTGCCAAGTACAACCTGACGCAACAAGAACCAGAGCCTGCAACAAGGAGTTTAACTGAACCATCACGAACCGATGTCAATAGCCAACTCGACTACACGCCACCCGATCTGACCCGCGCACTCGCACAACATCTCCCCTTCCGCGATGAGACGTTCGATACAGTCCTAGCAACGTTCCCTGCTGAGTACATCTACGATGCGTGGACATTGTCAGAAGCAAGAAGATGCCTTTCGGACGGAGGCAGGTTCGTAGTCCTGCCTGTTGCGCTGCCGAAGAACAGGTTTCTGTCGTGGCTATATAGGGTCACAGGACAGGCACCGTCTGATGCGTTACAAGTCATCCAGGAAAAACTCGAGGAGCCGTTCATCCAATCTGAGTTTGATGTTGAAACTCAAGTGATTGACAAACCGTCAGGCACCCTGATAATTATTATTGCTACAAAAAAGGAAACTTAAATTTATGCTCAAAAAACTTCGTGAACCCGTAAACAGTCTCACCCACTGGACAGGTGCCTTACTTGCATTAACAGGTTTGATCGCACTCCTCATCGTGGGATGGAGCACACCTGCCAAGATTATCTCGCTCACGATCTATGGACTCAGCCTGATCGCCATGTTCTCTGCCAGCGCCACGTATCACATGGTGCGCGTGAAGGATAGAGCACTGGAAATCTTCCGTAAGGTCGATCACTCAGCAATCTACCTGTTGATCGCGGGAACGTACACCCCGTTTTGTGTGAACGCCTTCGATGGCTTCTGGAAGTGGGGCATGTTGAGCATCATTTGGTCCCTGGCGTTGATCGGGATCATCGTGAAGGTGTTTTACATCCGCGCGCCACGCTGGTTGAATACAGGTATCTATCTCGTGATGGGATGGTTGTGCGTTGGTGCTGCGGGTCAAATGCTTGCCGTTTTACCTGTGTGGGTTTTTGGCTGGTTGATCGCAGGCGGAGTGATATATACGCTTGGTGCGATCGTATATATCACAAAGATCTTCAATTTCTTCCCTGGCGTGTTCGGCTTCCATGAGATCTGGCATATCTTTGTGATGCTTGCAGCCGCGGCTCATTTTATCGCCGTGTTGGGAGTGGCGATCCAATAATTTTTTTCGGAGGGAGAATATGCCTCGTCGTGCCTGGAGTATTATCTTTTTGCTGATTGCTACAATGACGTTCGGCATGTGGCTGGGAAAGACCACGCGTCCAGAAAATTACCAAGTCAATGGTTCGTTGACCGTGCTTGAAACTGGCGCACCGACCGGCATTTCCAATGTTGGCGACTATAAGATTGAATGGAGTGACGAAAAAGGCGGTCAATTAACAGCCAGGAACAAGGACGGCAAGGTCCTTTGGCAGACGATCGCGAATGAGGCATTTGTCGCCGCAGCACAGCAGAATGATCTATTTTCCGAGCATAGGGGAATGTTCAAGATCAAGGATAGGGTCAGCATTATATGTGCTGAACAGACTGTTGACTTGATCATCGACACCCCTCCCTCTGATCAAATTCCCAGTGGCGGCACAACCATCAGCGGACACCTTTACTGCAACAACAATAGATCCACGACCTACAATCTGTATTTTCAGGAGAACGAAAATACCCACCAGCTCGAAATGTCGCTGAACACATGGATGCACGAGTCAGAAACGGTTGACCCGTTTTTTATCAACCGTGTCTATCTGACGTACGCATCCGATCCCGACGAGCATCCATTCGGCTTTGGAGAACAATTCACGCATGCAGACATGAAGGGAAGGGTCGTCCCCATTTGGGTGTCCGAGCAGGGAGTGGGACGGGGTGAACAGCCCATCACAACAGGAGCCAATCTTACCAACGGCGGCGCGGGCGGGAATGCGTTTACCTCCTATGCGCCCATTCCGTTCTATCTGACCAACCAGATGCATGGATTCGCTTTGAGCAATAACGCGTATAGCGAATTTGATTTCCGCAAGGCAGACCGCGTGCAGGTCAAGGTAAATTCATCTGTGGTGTTCGCCACACTTCTAGATGGAGACACTCCCGCAGAGATCATTAGTGCTTACACCGCAGATAAACGCATGAAGGAATTGCCCGATTGGATGTATTCCAAATCCATCGTTGGCATGCAGGGAGGAACGCAAAAGGTTCAACAAACATATAGCGAACTGGAAGACCGCAACACACCCATTTCCGCGTTTTGGCTGCAGGATTGGGTTGGGCAACGCACCACTTCATTTGGCAAACAGCTTTGGTGGAACTGGGAAGTGGATTACGACCGCTACCCACAGTGGGACGAGATGGTCGCAAACTTCGACGCCAAAGACATTAAGACGATGGTGTACGCCAGTCCGTATTTGGCAGACATCGGTGATCTCAAATTGAACATGCGCCGCAATCTCTTTCAACAGGCTGCAGAGAAAGGCTATCTTATCAAAGACCAAAGCGGCGAGCCATACCTCATCCTCAACACGGATTTTTACTTCGGTATGGTCGATCTGACCAATCCCAATGCGTGGGATTGGTACAAGCAGGTTTTGAAGGAACAGGTTGCAGGGTCAGGAGCGAACGGCTGGATGGCGGATTTCGGCGAAGGCTTGCCGTATGACGCCGTCCTGTATGATGGTGATCCGCAGGTCATCCATAATGAATATCCCGCACTGTGGGCAAAACTCAATCGCGAAGTCCTGGATGAATTGGGCGGGGATCATGTCTTCTTCAATCGCGCGGCATACACCCAAAGCCCAGCCTATTCCACTTTGTTCTGGGAAGGCGACCAAATGGTCTCGTGGAGTGAACATGATGGCATCAAATCGGCTGTAACGGGACTCAATACTTCGGGTCTTTCTGGACTGGCATTTAATCACAGCGACATCGGCGGGTACACCACTGTGACCAATCCGCTGATGAGCTATCACCGTTCGCGTGAACTGCTCTACCGCTGGATGGAGATGAACGCGTTCACCTTGATCTTCCGCACCCACGAGGGCAATCAACCTGACAATAACGTGCAGTTCTATACAGATGATGAAACACTCGATACCTTTGCGTATTGGGCGAAGGTCTATGCCGCATTGTTTGATTACCGCAAGGAACTTGTGAAAGAAGCCACGGAAACAGGGCTGCCTGTTGTGAGGCATCCGTTCATTCACTACCCTGGTGATCCTGAAATCTGGAAAATCACCTATCAGGAATTTATGCTTGGTTCGGATTTCCTCGTCGCGCCTATGACCGATGAAGGCGGGACCGAAGTGACCGTCTACCTGCCACAAGGCGAATGGATACACCTGTGGAGCGGACAGATTTACCAGGGCGGACAGTACGTCACCGTGTCTGCGCCGGTGGGACAGCCTCCCGTGTTTTCCGTCAAAGGCTCGAAGTGGGGAGAAGAGTTTGTAGCGCGGTTATCTGCGGAGGGGCTGCTCCCGTGAAACGAGGAGATATCGTCCGCATTAGATACATCCGTCCCGGCAAGGAAGTGACGTACTACGAAGAGGATTTCTTTGCAAAGGACAAGACCTGCCTTCGGACTTTCAAGAAGCTGTCGGATGATATTTCCATGCAGTTGAGCAAGGCACTGGTGGACCAAAATTTGATCCAGCCAGCTCAAAGAGTTGGAACCATCGAAAAACTATACTTCTTCAAAGAGCCTTTCAACCTTTTGATATTCCGTGAAATGGATGGAACCCTGCTTGGGCACTACTCTGATATCGGCGAGCCAGCCATACAACTTTCCCCGACTGAATTCCAAATGACCGATCTCTTTCTGGATATTTGGCTGTTTCCTGATGGCAGGCTGCTCGAGTTGGATTGGGACGAATTCAAAGAGGCAATCCAAAAACAACTTATCACATCTGAACAGGTTCAGCTGGCACGGAATGCAATGCAACGCCTGGTTGACGAAACCGCCCAGGGTGTTTACCCTCTTGAATACGCAAGCCGCCTCAAATAAAGGAGATGCATCATGACGGCCTATGTGATCGTGGATATCGAAGTGGCAGACCCGGAAGGTTACGAAGAATACAAAAAACTCTCTCCACCAGCAGTAGCCGCATACGGCGGGAAGTTCATTGCCCGTGGCGGCAGAACGGAAGTCCTTGAAGGCGATTGGAAACCGAACCGACTGGTCATTTTGCAGTTCGAAAACGTGGAAAAGGCAAAGGCATGGCTTGATTCACCAGAATACAGCAAAGCCAGGTCCTTGCGGCATCGGTATGCGAGGTCGAATATGGTGGTAATTGAAGGGGCGTAAATTACTTCAATATCTGAAACAGATTGCTGTAATCGTCTGTCCATAAACGCAGCATTGTGGAATAACTGCTCAAATCAAAGGTGTGCTCTTGTATTGCAGGCACATCCAGTAATGCAGGATCACGCGCAAGCAAAATCCAATGGGAGGCGTAACCTCCATCTTTGTCTCCTTCGTAATTTACCCTCCCTATGTACAAATCATAATTCTGTGCCAATCTCCAAAAGACAGGCTGCAGATCGAGATGCAGATTGGTAATATGCGCGGCAATGATGCCGTCAGGGGCAAGATGTTCAAGATACAAGCTCAACGCTTCCTTTGTAACCAGATGAACGGGAATTGAATCACTGCTGAAGGTATCCAACACCAGGACATCAAAATTTTGTGAGCCGGTTTCGGCAAGTTCGCGCTCGAGGGAGATACGTGCATCGCCGAGGACCATCGTGACATCTGCCTGACTGTCTTTGACGAAGGAGAAGTACCCGCCTTTTCCCTCCGCCAAATCTGTGACTACAGGATTGATCTCGTATAAGCGATAGACATCACCCGGCTGTCCGTAGATTGCCAGTGTTCCCGTGCCGACGCCCAGCATGCCGACCTTGAGTCCCTGACCATAACGTGGATGGTTTAAAATCGCCAGCCCCGCTCCCCCGTCGTGGACGTAATAAGTTGTTGGCAGGTCGCGGTCTTCACCGATGAACTGCAATCCATGGACAGTGATTCCATGCGCCATCAAATAGGCGGGGCGTGTAGGATCACCAACCAAGTCTTCGCGCACACGGATCACGCCGTAGAAGTTCCGTTTGGAGTAGAGAGAGCCTGAGAAGTACGTCCCAACAAGAACAAGCATGACAGTTACCAAACCAAAGACGAAGAAGATGAAGCGGGCACGCACGAATATAACATTGCGAGTGACGCCTGATGTCGTTGCGAGACGGAGTTTTTCCGTCGAAGCCACCCCATCGTCATTTGGAGATTGCTCCATCGCCGCTTGGACTACGCCCTTCGGGCTCCGCTCAGCGCGAGTGACTCCTCGCAATGACAAAAGTATCGCAATCGCCATTGCCAACCCGACAAAGAACTCCCAATATCCATTGAAGATGAGTGGCGCAACCAGGCTGACGAAGAGCCCGCCCAGCGCACCGCCGATGGAGACCATAAGGTAAAAGCTGGTTAAATGATCCGCTTCGGGACGGAGGAGATACAATTCGCCGTGACTCAACATACAAGCAGAGAACAGTAACAGACAATAAGCGAATATCTGCCAGTAGACATGCAGACGGGTGGAATTGAGCAGAACGAACAAGGTCAATATCGTCGATATGATAAAGAGAATGGAATAAAGTTTTCGGTTATAGCCGCGTTCGCCAGAGAAGGGGAGTATGAAGGATAAAAGATACAGTGCAAGCGGGAGTATCCACAAGAACGGAATGACCGCTACTTCCTGTGAAATCTGATTCGTAACCGACAATAGAAACAAAGATGCGGTCGCGCTTAACGCGACCCACAGGGACATCAAGGCAAAGGATGGTTGTGGCGCTTCGACTGCACTTGCCTGACGGCTCGCTCCGCTACCCTTCAGGTACGATGTCAGCGAGGAAACAGAATCAGTTGTCGGCGGAGAGAGAGGCGCAACGCGTCCATTTTGAAACGCGATCCAGCCTGCAAAAATCCCATAGAATGCAAATCCCATTGACCACATCCATCCCTGGCTTTGCAAGGACAGGATCGGTTCAACCAAAACAGGATAAGCAAGCAAGCCAAGTAAGGATCCGGCATTCGATAACGAGTAAAGTTTTGCGTAAGAGCGTTCGGGGAAGGCACGACTGAACCACGCCTGCATGAGCGGGCTGTTCGATGCAAGCAAAAAATAAGGCAAGCCAACCGAGATGGTGAGTAATTGGAAAATATCAAGGATCGGTGTGCTGACATCCTGCGGCTTCCAGCTTGCGTCGGGCGTGATCGGCGATTTCCAAACGAAGGATAGCGCGGCGAGAATACTAAGGGCAAGAGCAATCAAAGATATATGAATAGCGGTCTGCTTTTTGCGACTCATCAACCAATAAGCGTATGCATAACCACCCGTAAGCAGCACTTGAAAAAACAACATCACCGTTGACCAGACCGCAGGTGTGCCGCCGAACCACGGCAGGATGAACTTGCCGATCATCGGCTGGATTTGAAACAGAAGAAATGCTGAAAGAAAGATACTGGCGGCAAAAATAAACATGATGTCTCCTGTTGACAATTTTACAGCACAGATTGAATCAATGTAAAATTGCTTTGGTTATGGGCTTGCATCACACTACCCTCCCGCCCATCAAGGAAAATCAAATGAACAACATTCAGGAAACATTGCTCTTTCCCGTGCGTGACACAGAAGCACGCAGACAATTTCTCTTTGCCTGCCTTGCTGTTGTGGCTGGTTTTATTATCCCCATCGCCCCAATCCTGTTGCTGACAGGGTATGGCGCAAGGATCATGAGACAGGTCATCGAGGAACGCAAAAGCCCTTCCATGCCCAAATGGGAGGAAAGCGATTGGTCAACCATGCTTATGGATGGTCTTCGTTTGTACGGAGCTCAACTTGTAATGGTGCTCCCGTTATTCATCCTTATCACGTTCGGGGTCTTTTCAATGATCGGCGGCTCCGTATCGATGGCAATCGCAGCAGATGAAAACATGGACGGGCTGATCGCACTCGGCCTATTGTTCTTCCTGATCGGTATGGGGTTCATGATGCTGATCTCGATCCTGTCACTGCCCTACGGGGTGATCATAGGCGCAGTGGGACCGCATGTTGTTGCAAAGCATTCGTTTACAGCAGCGTTTCAATTCAAGGAATGGTGGGCGGTCTTCCGCAAGGCACTGGGACAATTCATCCTGAGTTATGCAATCACAATGGCGCTTTCATTCGCCTTCATCATTGTCATGCAGATCACCATGATGACCATCGTGCTGATGTGTATCGTCCCATTATTGATGATTCCATACACTGCATATTTGTCTTTGTTGACAAACACTTTATATGCTCAGGCTTATCTCGCAGGAAAGGACACGCTGGAATTAAATGCGAACACTTGAAATTCTCATCCCCATCGTTCTGGCGGCTTATTTGCTCTATCCGCTCACTGGTAAAAAACGTCCACTTGCCATTTGTCTGTTGCCTGCCTTTGGACTCATCGTCATCGCAATACACGCGGGCATCGAAGGAATACGCTGGCAGATGCTTCCACTGTATGCGTTAGTCGGTATGACGTTGCTGACCAGCATCCCCGCATTTTTCAAGACCGCACAAAACGGGACTACACCAAAGCGACCGCTGCGCGTCATACTTAACCTCAGCCTGCTCGCTGTTTCGACAGCATTACCCATCCTTTTGCCTGTTCCCAACATCCCCGCCCCAAGCGGATCCTATCAGATTGGTACGCTGAGCTATGAACTAACAGACACCTCACGCAAGGAACTCTATTCAGACAGGGACGAAGCACGTCGATTCCAGATCCAGGTTTGGTATCCGTCTGAAACGAACACATCCAATGAACGCGCCCCGTGGATGCAACACGCAGATGTGTACGCAAAAGCAATTTCCGCATATCTTGAACTTCCATCATTCTTCCTTGACCATCTGGCGCTGGTAAGGATCCCTGCCTACAAGGGAATTTCTGTAGCCCCATCAAATGAAGGTTTTCCTGTTGTTCTGTTCTCTCACGGATGGAACGGATTCAACGCACAAAACACAGGTCAAGCTTTGCAACTTGCCAGCCACGGATACGTTGTAGTTGGAATCCAACACACGTACGGCGCAGTCGTGACCGTTTTCGAAGATGGGACAATTGCCATGAACAATCCATCCGCCCTGCCCGAAGGCGTGCCTGACGATGAATACGATGTTGCCGCGCACAAGCTCGCCGATCAATGGGCTGGAGACATGGGCTTTGCGCTCGACTTTTTGAATAAGCAAAACGATGATACCGACGTTCGCTTCTACAAACTTCTCGATTTCTCCCGCGTCGGCGTATACGGGCACTCCACAGGCGGTGGTGCATCCATCCAATTCTGCGGAACAGACATGCGTTGTAAGGCACTCCTCGGTCAAGATCCGTTCATGCGTCCCGTTTCATATGAGGTACAGGAAAGCGGCATCACGCAACCTTCCTTCTTCATATTCAGTCAGGTCTGGGCAGATGATACAAATAGCCGCAACAACAAGCTGTTCAATCCCTTTTATGACAAATCGACTGAAACATACGGCGCTCTCTTTATTGAAGGTACCGCCCACTACGATTTCTCCGATCTACCCCTGCTCTCTCCTCTCGCGCCCCAACTCGGACTCAAAGGTCCCATCAACGGAAAGCGAGTAACTACCATCGTCAATAACTACCTTGTATCCTTCTTCGACATGGCATTGAAGGGTATGCCAACCGATCTTTTCGACAAGCAAAGTCCGTATCCAGAAGTTAAACCGAAGCCATAAATTATCGAAAGGTTCATCCTTATGAGGCAAAACAAACAGAAAATATCCGGCGCATTCCTCATTCTCGGAATGGCATTCTTTACCATCGGCCTTTCCACGGACAACACCTCATTCACATGGGCGGCAATCGCATTTATCGTCATCTCGCTTGTCCTCGGCGGACGCTGGATGAAGCCAAGGAAAAGACCGTAAGCAGGCACGTGGCAGGTTGCAAACCCCGCCCTACCAACTATAAAACCAAAGGAAATCAAATGGACACAAAACCCGCTTTAGTGGCAAAATTGGTACAGGAATTTGTCGGCATCGCACATACCGATCTCGAACGTACAAAAGAACTACTCGCACAGGAACCCAATCTGGTAAACGCCACATGGGATTGGGGCAGTGGCGATTTTGAAACCGCCTTAGGTGCGGCTTCCCACATGGGGCGAAAAGATATTGCTAATTTTCTACTCGAACATGGCGCACGTCTCGATATCTTCGCTGCGGCAATGCTTGGCAAGCTGGATATCGTCAAAGCTGCGCTTGAGGCGTATCCTGATGCAATCAGACCCCCCGGTCCACATGGAATTCCATTGATCAAGCATGCAGAAATGGGCAGGGAGGATGCGAAGGCTGTTCTTGACTATCTACAATCCCTTTAATCGTCAACGTTGACAAACAAGGAGCCAACTCATCCACGAGTCGGCTCCTTGTTTGCATAATTTTAGAACTCGCTTACTCTTTCGCCATGCGCTCCCTGTGCCTGATCAAAGCAGATCGGAAGAGCCGGTCGAAAAATCCCTTATACCCATCTTTGTCGTATAGGATCATGTAATCAGCCGGACCGTATTCCTCCGGCTTGAGCATGATGGCAGGATTGGAGTTGATCTCCAAAATGAACAACTCACCCTGCTCATTCAAACGCACGTCACAACGACCATAATCCACAATGCCCATCGCCTTGAACATGCGGATGGCAATATCCTGTAATCTTGGAATCAACTCCTCGTCCGCAACCTGCTTGAAAGTGAACGGCAGGGTGGCATCCCATTTGACGACAGTATGCCAGAACTCTTCACCAGGCGGGAAGATCAACTCGGTAGGCGGATAAGCGAATGGACGTGAAGGATCATCCGGGTTTTCCACAACCAGTACGTTATACTCCTTACCCACAATAAATTCCTCCATACGGGCGGCGCCATAGGTTTTGCAAACGCGGTCCACTTGAGTCAGTACCTCAGCCAGGGAATCGCAGCGAGACTCTTTTATCATCCCCGTACTCCCATAACTTTTCGGGTGCTTGACCATGATCGGGTAACGCAAGTCTTTCACCAAGCGTTCAGCCTCTTCCACAGAATGAACACGATAGCCCCTTGCGAACCCAACCCCATGGGCATCAGCAGCAGCTTGCATCTCTTCACGCGTCGGGTCGAAGAGTTCGGTGGTCGCACCTGTAAACGGAAGATTCAATTCCTCAAGGCACTTCACAACTTCAATACCTTCGTATGCGTCTTCATCGTCTGCATCATCATCATCCATTTCATACCCTTCACAGACATTGAGATACAAGTCAAACTCATTGCGCGCTTTCAAAGCCTTCAACATGTTCATCACCGGTCTCCTCACGGTGACGAACTCGTAGTCGTACCCTGTCAAATAGGGTGATACATCAAAGTCCTGCTTTTCCTCGTCCGACAAAACACAAATATGCATTCTTTACCTCCAGGGTAAATTAATTTTCCAGCGATCTTTTCTGCTGGCGGATGAGCGCAAAACGAAAGATCCGATCCAGAAAGCCATCATGTCCATCTTTGTCGTACTCCACCATGATGTCCGCGGGACCCAAATCCTCGGGCTTGGATAAAATTCCATTATTGGGATTGATCTCAAGCATGAACAATTCACCTTCTTCCTTCATGCGGATGTCGGCACGTGCATACCCAACGCCGTTCATGGCGGTGTACAACTTACGCGTCATCTCTTTCAACCGGTTTACCAGCAAATTGTCCTCGACCCGCTTCAAATACACATATTCCTTCCACTTTACTTCTGAGTGCAGGAAACTTTCACCATCAGGCATCGTCAACTCTGCGGGCGGGTAAACAAACGGATCATCAAAATCATCCGGATTATCCACTACAAAAGCTGTGAGCTCCCGCCCATCAATGAACTCTTCCACGCGCGCGCTTCCAAAGCGACTACTTATCCGTTTGACCTGCCGCTTCAAATCCTGCAAATTTTCCACACGATACTTCCGCGTCATGCCGGTGCTGCCAAAACTGTTTGGATGCTTCACCATCAATGGATATCGCAACCTCTCAGTCAACGCCTCCGCCTCCCCGACGTCTGTCACATTAACCCCTCGAACGAATCCAGCCCCGCACCCCTCCCCCGCGGACTGCATCTCCTCGCGCGTCGGTTCATAGAATTCGCTGTCTGCTCCTGTGAACGGGAGTTTCAAATCTTCGATTGCGAGCACCACGTCCATGCCGGTATAATGCGGCGCTTCATATCCCTCACACAGATTCAAAAACACATCGAATGCGTTCTGTTTTTTCAAGTTGTGCAATGAATCCAACACAGGAGAAGACATGACAAACTTTTCCCATGTGTACTCTTTCAAATAATATCCAGGATCGAAATTTGCATATCCATCTTCCATCAATATACAGACTCGCAAACCCTTTGCAGGCAAGGACATACCGATGATTAAAACACAATCCCGCAGCATGACAATATTTTTGAACATTAAAAGTTTTGTATTCGGATAAGGCAATATCAAAACCTCCCTTGACAAAATACCATATACCCATTAAAATTTAGCCATACCTAAATTTTATTTTTGTGATTATGAAGAACAAACTCACGATCTCCATTCAGGATTACCTGAAAACCATCTATGAACTGACCGAGAATGGCGAAACCGCCAGCACGAACGCTCTCGCGCAAAAGATGAAGATCAGCGCGCCGTCAGTGACTGGGATGATCCAGAAGCTTGCATCGTCAAAGCCTGCTTTGGTGGAATACCAAAAACATCAGGGCGTGACGTTGACCTGGGATGGCAGGAAAGCTGCGTTGGAAGTGATCCGTCATCACCGTTTGTTGGAGGCATGGCTTGTACAAACACTCGGCTACTCGTGGGATGAAGTACATGAAGAAGCTGAGCGGCTGGAACATGTGATCTCGGAAAATTTCGAAAACCGTATCGCCGCAGCAATGGGGCATCCTACCCGCGACCCACACGGTGAACTCATTCCAACGGCAGAATTGGTTATGCCGGAAGACAATTCAACCCCGCTTTCCTCGTTGCGCCCGGAACAGACGGGCACCGTGCAATGCGTCAAAGCCGCGGATACGGAATTGCTTCGCTATTTGGAAAGCCTAGGACTTATCCCTGACGCAGAGATCGAAGTAAAGGAATATTCCCCCTTCGACCATAACCTGACAGTAAAGGTTGGTCGCAAGACAACTGTACTTGGCTTGAATATAACGAGCAAGATTTTCATAGAAGAAACATAGATCCCCGATGTTCGAGTAGACACGAGTGCTCCTTGCAAGTGGCATATCGAGACTACCGAGTAAACAAAGTAATTTGTTTGGCAAGAGTTTCGATACCTTCGTGCTCAACCACCATAATATTTTAGAAATTAGAGATAAATCAAATGAATGAAAACATTTTCCGCGTACTGGCTGCTTTGATCCTTTTTACTGGTGCAGGCATCTCCAGCTACCACCGCCGAAAGGCTGACAAAGATACGGGCGAGAAGATCTCCCGCAACGTTGATGGCGCTCCCATGATGCTCATCATCCGCATCGGTGGATTGATCCTCTGGCTCAGTCCGCTCATCTATCTTATCAACCCAAATTGGATGGCATGGTCAAAGATTGAACTTCCCGAATGGATGCGCTGGCTGGGTGTCGGTTTTGGCACCCTTTGCACGTTTGGCATTTACTGGCTGTTCACCAGCATCGGCAGCAGCATCACACCCACAAGCGTCACACGCCAGGAGCATAGTCTTATCACACGCGGCATCTACCACTACATTCGTCATCCGCTTTACACCATCGGCGCATCGTTCTTCATCTCATTCGGGATGATGGCAGATAACTGGTTCATCGTTGTATTGGGCATCCTCACATTCATCCTGATGGCGGTCCGCACACCAAAAGAGGAAGCCAACCTCATCGAAAAATTCGGTGACGAATATCGTGATTACATGAAGCGCACTGGTCGCTTCTTCCCTAAACTTGGAGGCAATGTATGAATTGGATCTGGTTGATCTTTGTAGTACTGATCATAACGTTTATCCCGCGCTTCGGTCTTCTCGCTTTGTATCAGGACTGGCGAAGCGCGAAGGAACGTGAACAACTGGAGGATGCGCTCAAGCATCTCCTCGACCGTGAACAACAGGGCAGGCACGCTTCGCCCGAATCACTTGCCGGGACCTTGAGCCTGTCGCGCCAAAAAACAACCCGCCTTATCTCTGACATGGAATCCCAGGGACTGCTCGAAACACAGGGGTCACAACTGCATCTCACAGCAGAAGGCGAACGTTGGGCAATGCATGTTGTCCGCGCGCACCGTTTGTGGGAACGCTATCTCGTGGACGAGGCACGCATGCCGCTGAGTCAGATCCACAACATGGCTCAAAAGCGCGAGCACTCGCTTACCGAGGCACAACTCAATGATCTCGAAGCCGCACTGGGGCATCCCACCCTCGACCCGCACGGCGACCCCATTCCATCACGTGACGGGAAAATGCCGTCAGTGGAGAACATGCCAATTACGGCGTGGCAGGCTGACAGTCCGGCAAGGATCGTGCACATAGAGGATGAACCAGCCATCGCGTATGAGCAGATCCTTGCAGCTGGACTCAAGCTTGGTCAAACCATCCGCATTATCGAAAAGACGCCACAAAGAGTTGTATTGAGCGATGGTGAAACGGAATATCGACTTGCGCCAACGGTTGCTGCAAATGTTGGTGTGGCACCGCTGCCTGAAAGCGAGATCGCGAAAGCAAGCGCCATTACGCTTGCAGACCTGACACACAGCCAACAAGGCGAGATCGTGCAGCTAGACGATGCCGTGCAGGGATTCACCCGCCGTAGATTTTTGGATCTGGGTTTGACGCCTGGGACGAAAATTTATCCTGAGCTTGGGAACTTCTTTGGTGAGCCGCGTGCGTATCGTGTGCGTGGCACGTTGATCGCTTTACGAAAAGACCAGGCGTCGCAGATTTGGGTGAAACCTATTTAAACACCAAGAACACAAAGAGCACTAAATTTTTAGTTCACCACAAGGAACCCGTTGTGAACTTCGTGCCCTTGGTTGTTAGCATGAAGAGGAATTATGACAGACAAAAAATTATCTTTACCAACCGAAGAATGTGAATCCTGCCCGGCATTCTACAATCTCGAACAGATGGGATTCAAGGTCGGCAACTTTGATCGTGTGATCGCGCTGGCTGGCAACCCGAACACGGGCAAATCCACTCTGTTCAACACATTGACGGGACTCAAACAACACACGGGCAACTGGCCCGGCAAAACAGTGACACGCGCAGAAGGCGGGTATCAATTTAATGGCGTGCGGTACAAACTTGTTGACCTGCCCGGCACATATTCATTGCTTTCCGCTTCACAGGATGAAGAAGTGGCACGTGATTTTATATTGTTCGGTCAGCCGGATTGCACCATTGTTGTCACCGATGCAACTGCCCTGGAACGCAACTTGAATTTGGTGATGCAGGTTATGGAAATTTCCGATAAGGTTGTCGTAGCGCTCAATCTCATGGATGAAGCCAAACGCAAAGGTCTTGAAGTGGACGCGCGTTCGCTCAGCCGAGATCTTGGTATTCCCGCTGTACCTATCACTGCCCGCTCTGGTGAAGGCATCCACACTTTGCTCGCCACTGTTGCCGAAGTGATCAATGGTGACATTCTCACAAGTCCATTACGTGTAGAAGGCACGCCAGAATTTCAAAAAGCAGTGAAAGAGCTTGTTCCGATGATCGAACAAATGGCACCTGGAGTTCCAAACGCGCGCTGGCTGGCAATCCGCCTGCTGGATGGAGACGCAAAAGTACAACAGGCTTTGCTTTCCGGCGAACTTACCCAACGCGTGCAAAAACAACAACAGGCAGATGTGCAATTCAGCCGCAAGATGTCTGTGGAAGGAAGACAATAACGTATGGCCGAAGAGACTTTAAATCCGAAGGATGTATTGGCAAAAGCCGAAGCCCTGCGTAGCAGTCTTTCATCGGGCTTCCGTGACGAGATCGTCAAGTCCCTATACAGTGAAGCGGAAACGATCGCAAAACGAGCGGTAAAGACAGCCAAAGAACAGAAATACGACCTTGACCAAAAGATAGACCGGCTTGTCACTTCACCGATCACCGGTTTACCCATCATGCTTGGTATGCTCGGACTTGTTATCTGGCTTACAGTCACTGGAGCAAACGTCCCATCACAGATGATCGCGAATGTGTTATTCGCTTTCGGTGAGTGGGCAAAGGCGCTCTTCATCAGTTGGAATGTGCCGTGGTGGGTTACAGGTTTCATCTGGGATGGCGTCTATCTCGCACTAGCCTGGGTGATCAGTGTGATGCTTCCGCCGATGGCAATTTTCTTCCCGGCATTCACCATCCTCGAAGACCTCGGGTATCTCCCACGCGTCGCTTTCAATCTCGATTGGCTCTTCAAGAAAGCTGGCGCGCACGGGAAACAATCCCTGACGATGGCAATGGGATTTGGCTGCAATGCGGCCGGGGTCGTTGCGACGCGCGTGATCGACTCTCCGCGCGAGAGACTGATCGCCATCCTCACGAACAACTTCGTCCCCTGCAACGGGCGCTTCCCAACTTTAATTATGCTTGCCACTGTCTTCGTGGCATCTGCCTTCCCCCCCGCTTTGACCTCCTTCATTGCCGCCGGGACAGTAGTCGGTGTAGTTTTGATTGGTGTCGCGTTTACGTTCCTGATGTCGTGGATACTCTCCAAGACATTGTTGAAGGGAGAAGCCTCCGCTTTCACTCTGGAACTGCCTCCTTATCGGAGGCCGAACATTGGCAGGATTCTATACACATCCCTGATCGACCGGACGATCTTTGTCCTTTGGCGCGCAATGCAGACCGCTGCGCCTGCCGGGGCATTGATCTGGATACTGGCAAATGTTCAAATTGGCGGCACCAGCGTTGCCACTGCCATTGTCAACTGGCTTAATCCGTTTGGTTTGTTATTAGGTCTGGATGGAGTCATTTTACTGGCCTACATTATTGCCATCCCGGCAAATGAGATCGTGGTTCCCACCATGATGATGATGTATATGGGTACAGGTATGATGGTGAATGGTCCTGAAGGTAACGCTGCCATTTACAGTCTGCTCGTCAATGGCAATGGCTGGACAATGCTCACCGCCATCAATCTGATGTTGTTCTCGTTGTTGCACAACCCATGTGCAACAACCATCATCACGATCTACAAGGAAACCAAGAGTTATAAGTGGGCAACGGTCAGCGTGCTCATTACGCTTGGCACAGCATTTTTAGTCACCTTCCTGACGGCAACTATTGCCAGACTGGCAGGCTGGGTGTAAAAGCCATGTGAAGATTACCTATATGATAGACTTCGGAGTGTTTGCATCCGAAGTCTTTTTTATTCTGCTATACTCCTCCAAAAGGAGAGAACAATGACAAAAGCAATCTTCCAGCCTTTATCCTCTTATATCGAATATCCGCTTGACGAAATGAAACAACGTGCAGCCTCCTTTCGAAAGGAGATGCAAAGGCGGCGCACCGTTCGTCATTTCTCAGACCGTCCTGTCCCACGCAAAATTATGGAAGAATGTCTGCTCACAGCCGGGACTGCCCCCAACGGAGCAAACCTTCAGCCGTGGCATTTTGTTGTAGTCAGTGATCCGAAAGTGAAACATGAGATCCGCATCGCCGCAGAAGAGGAAGAAAAGGAGTTCTACAATCGCCGTGCGACACAGGAATGGCTGGAGGCGCTGGCTCCACTCGGCACAGATGCAAACAAACCTTTCCTCGAAACTGCTCCATATCTGATCATCATCTTTGGTAAGAACCATACTGAATTACACGATGGACGCAAGGTGAAGAATTACTACGTCAACGAATCGGTGGGGATTGCAACAGGGATGCTCATCACAGCCTTGCACAACGCAGGATTGGTCTCGCTCACTCACACTCCCAGTCCAATGAAATTCTTGAACGCTGTGCTGAATATACCGTCAGATGAGAAGCCATTCCTTTTGCTGGTAACAGGCTTCCCTGCAGAAGATGCGGAAGTTCCTGTTCTCCGAAAGAAGGCACTGGAAGAGATAGCAACGTTTTTGTAAAGGACAGGAAACTATCGGTTTATAATTTAAATCCAGGAAAGAAGGAGCTGGGCGACTATTGCCTTTTGAGGGAGGCATTGGTCTTGTAAAAGTATTTAATCTTTGCAAGGCAACGAATGAGGATTGACATGGCAAGAAAAAAATCAGGCTTGTATGATGAACTGGCACAACGGATCCCTGCAACAGAGCTCTCAACTTTGCTAAAAGTAAGCAGTTCGCTTGCATCCACCATGGAGCTTGCGGAGGTTTTACAGATCGCCATCGAAAGTGTGACAGACCTGTTGGGTATTGGCACCGGTGCGATCTACACTCTTGAGCATGGGACCTTGATCCTCGGCGCCACAACTCCGCCTCTGCCACCTCAGTTCCCTGAAGAACTAAGGGCTGCGCGTCTCGTCGACCACCCTCACATAAAACAAACAGTTGATAAAAAAAAACCGGTTTATCTTGAGAATGCAATGTCTGCATCTCTCACATCTGCAGAGAAAGCGATCGTTGAGTCACGCAATCTGATTTCCGTTTTATATTTCCCACTACTGTTAAAAGATTCAGCCATCGGCGTTTTTATTGTTGGAACAACCGATCAACCGCGCCGATTCACCTCCGGCGAGATCGATCTATCGTATGTGTTGTCTTTTGAGGTGGCGCTTGCCATCGCGAATGCACAGTTATTTGAAAGGACCCAACGTGCGATCCTGGAAATCAGCCAGGCTTATGATGCAACACTTGAAGGATGGTCACGTATGCTGGACATGCGCGACCACATTACGGATGAACATACCCGCCGCGTTTCAGAGTTGACCATAAATCTTGCAAAAAAAATGGGGTTTCCCGAGTCTGAACTTGGATATATCCGTAGAGGCGCGCTCTTGCACGATATCGGCAAGATGGGGATCCCTGATTCAATTTTGCTGAAACCGGCTCCATTAACCAAAACCGAGCGGGTGATCATGCAAACGCACCCTGAAAAAGCATATAAGATCCTTTCCAAAATCGGATACCTGGCCCGTGCTGTCGACATCCCCTACTGCCATCACGAGAAATGGGATGGCACAGGTTATCCGCGGAAACTTAAGGGAGAGGAAATCCCGGTGTCTGCCCGTATCTTTGCTGTTGTGGATGTTTACGATGCCTTGACATCCGACCGTCCTTATCGTAAGGCCTGGGAGAAAAAAGAAGCATTGAAATACATTAAACAGCAATCTGGAAAACACTTTTTTCCAGATGCAGTCAGTTTTTTTTGCAGGATGATGGAAGAACAATAGATCTTGCAATGTGTTGCATAACACATATTGATAAT
>CAYTDB010000012.1:0-73060 GCA_964436455.1 uncultured Anaerolinea sp.
TTTGGCTGGCTATGCAACCTTGTGATTTTTCGAAATATTTTTCTTAACCACTATAGGCACCTTTGTCCCATTCCAAACCTCTCCGCTAAAAACAAAACCCACAAGCGAAGTTCAACTTCACCTGTGGGTCGATTTGATTCCGTTTCCAGCGTTGATAACTGCGGATCACGCAGAAACAGGTTCGAGGTCCGCGTGAGGCGGTGTAGTCCAGTCTATGAATAGTCGAGTCCAAGACCGCTATACATCCACGCGCCGGTCCCGCCCAGGATGTTATACACCGTCTTGAAACCTTTCTGCCCAAGCAGCGCCGCCGCAGACTGACTGCGATTGCCGCTGGCGCAGATGACTGCCACTGGTCTCTCGGGATCGAGTTCATTCACGCGTGATGCAAGTTGACCCAGCGGAATGAGAACTGCACCCGGAACATGTCCCTGTCGAAATTCCCACGGTTCGCGCACATCAACAACATTCGGGCAATCGCCGTTCGAGCAGGTTTGCAGAAGTTGATGCAGTTCCTTTGGCTCCAAATCCTTGATGTCGCCAGCCGTGATCGGTAAACCCATTTGTTCCCACACATCCAAGCCTTCGGCGAGGTAACCAATAACATTATCATAGCCAACGCGAGCAAGACTGTAGACTACCTGCTCGTACTGAGAGGGATCTGCGAGCAACAAAATCACAGGCACATCGGGAGGAAACACAAATCCAATGCGGTTACTAAGCTGGTCATCCGCCTCAAGATGAACGGAGCCGGGCACATGCGCCTGGACATACTCGTCTTTTGAGCGGGTATCCAGCAAACCCGTGCCGCGCTGAAAATGCGGAATGGCTTCCCGAATGGTCAACGGATGGCTTTCGAGGACGCCGAGCGGCTTGGGACCCATGCGGTTCATGGACTTGATTCGTTTGTGGTTGCCGGGTTGCTCGGGAAGCCCACTGATTGCAAACTGAACGAACTCATCCCTTTCGCGCGGAGCAAGGGCGTCGCTGTATTTGCGCTCAAAACCCAACGTTGTGGAACGCATCGAACCAATGGATTTCCCGCACAACGAACCTGCACCATGTCCAGGATAGATCAATAAACTATCGTTCAACGGCAATATCTTTTCGAACAGGCTGTCATACATGCTATCTGCCAGCCCGCGTGCAGCTTCGGCACCGACCAGATCGGGGCGTCCAATGTCACCGACAAACAATGTGTCGCCGGTTAATGCCAGCCAGGGTTCCTCAGCACGGGTCGTATCGGAAACAAGCAGAGTGATGCTTTCCGGTGTATGTCCCGGCGTGTGCAGGACGCGCAAACGAATATTGCCCAGGCCAATGACATCATCCTGTTTTAGCGTTTTGTGAGCATACTCCGCACCGCTGGCTTCATGGATATAAATATCCGCTCCAGTCCGTGCTGCCAGGTCGGTGTTGCCCGAAACATGGTCGGCATGGAGGTGTGTTTCGATGATATGCGTGATCTTCAATCCGCGACCTTCCGCTGCATCCAAATACTTCTGGACTTCGCGGTCAGGGTCAATAACCGCCGCGACGCCCTGCGCCTCACACCCCACGATATACGAAGCACAACCAAGTCCTTCCACAAAAAACTGCTGGGTGAACATACCTTTTATCTCTCCTGCTACATCTAAATTGGTCTGACAAATTATTGGAAGTCAAAGGGGTTTGACAAATCAAACGCTGCTTCCAATCTCACTAATTAGATGCAATAACTCTAAAAAGGTTACAAGATCGCCTAACAATTCCCTAAATCCTTGCAGTGCTATAATTCACAATATGTCTGACCTCTTCGACCATGCCATGCAGGAACGAATGAAATCCGAAGCCCCGCTCGCCGCGCGGATGCGTCCGCGCACACTGGAGGAATATATCGGCCAGGAACACATCGTCGGAGAAGGCAAACTCCTGCGCCGTGCCATCGAAGCGGACAGGCTGTTCTCGTCCATCATCTTGTGGGGACCTCCCGGCACGGGAAAGACCACGCTGGCACAGGTCATTGCGAACACCACCAAGAGTCATTTCACCACCATCTCCGCCATCCTCGCCGGCAAAGCAGACTTGCGAGTCGTCATCAACGAGTCGTTGGAACGTAGACGTTTACACAACATCCGCACGCTCCTCTTCGTGGATGAAGTCCATCGCTGGAACAAGGCACAGCAAGACGCACTCCTGCCCCATGTTGAGAACGGGACATTCACCCTTATCGGCGCGACGACTGAGAATCCGTACTTTGAGGTCATCAAAGCGTTGATCTCACGCTCGCGCGTCTTCCAACTCCGCAATCTGAATCAAATAGAAACAGGCGTTCTCATCGACCGAGCCATATCTGACAAAGAACGCGGCTATGGCAACAAGAATATCGTTTTAGAACACGATGCCCGCAATCACCTGATCGAAGTCGCCAGCGGTGATGCGCGTAATGCGTTAAATGCCATCGAGTTGGCAGTTGAATCCACTGCACCTGACAAAGACAATGTTATTCACATCACATTGGATGTAGCACAAGAGTCGATTCAACGCCGCGCTGTCCTTTACGACAAGGATGGTGACGCCCACTACGACACAATATCCGCCTTCATCAAATCCGTGCGCGGAAGTGACCCGGATGCCGCGCTATATTGGCTGGCAAAGATGATCTACGCGGGCGAAGACCCGAAATTTATCATCCGTAGACTTATCATCCTTGCAGGAGAAGATATTGGTCTCGCCGACCCAATGGGACTTGTCATTGCGTCGTCCGCGGCACAGGCATTTGACTTCATCGGTTTACCTGAAGGCATCTACCCCATTGTTGAAGCAACCTTATATCTCGCCACAGCACCCAAGTCTAATAGCTCAACTTCCTACTTCAAGGCTATGAAAAAGATCGAAGACGAGGGGCAAGTCTCCGTGCCGCGCCATCTCATGGACGGCAGCCGCGACGCTGCCGCAATGGGACATGGCAAGGATTATGTCTATCCGCATGAGCAGGAAGGTCACTTCACGCCACAACAATATCTGCCAAAGAGATTATTGGGTACATATTTCTACGCGCCATCACAAGAGGGATACGAGGCGCAAGTTACTGCCCGACTCGAGATGTGGCGCGAAGCACAGCGCAAGGCTTTGGGAATCACAAAGGTGGAAAATATCCCAGCCATGACCGAAGAACAGATCCAGGAAATGAAGCGGAAGATCAAATAGTATGGACGAGATCCGCCCGTGGCTGTACATTGGCAAATTGAGAGATACGCTACATACCAGTTATCTTCACTCCAAATCCATTAATGCCATGCTTCAGCTCGCTGAAAATGTGGAACAACCGGGAATTACCTCGCTATTTCTACCAGTGGAAGACTTCGCTCCACTAAATTTTAAATTTCTCGAACAGGGCGTCGCGTTCATCCGCGAACAAAAGCGACTCGGCAAACGTGTATTGGTTGCATGCGGCGCAGGGATCAACCGCTCCAGCACATTCTGTACCGCCGCTTTGAAAGAGGAAGAGGGATTAAGTCTGATTGAGGCTTTCAAAGAAGTAAAGAAAAGACATCCCGAGTCCATGCCACACGATCCAGTCTGGGAATCGCTTTGCAACTATTACGAAGAAAAAACACCTTATATTGAAGTGATGCGCATTCATTCCTAATTTCCTATGGTAAACTTTTTTAGAGGATTGTACTCATCCTCTAAAAAATATAACGAGGGTAGTAATGACAGAAACGATCACCATTGGCATGGCGCGCATGCATGCAGAATTTGGGGAACGCCGGGATTTTTTACCAACCTTTGTGGCACGCTTGATACGGCGTGGCGCGCAAGTAGTTTTGGAGCATGGCTATGGGGCTGGCATGGGGTTCACTGAGGAGGATTACCGAACCGCCGCGCCGGATGTGCAATTTGCGGCACACGAAGAGATCTACAAGCAGGACCATGTCATGGTCCTGCGGTGCCCAACTGAAAAAGAACTGAAGCAAATGAATCCCGGGGGAACATTGATCTCGATGCTTCACTATCCCACCCGCCCACAGCGCGTGGAGCTCCTGCGTTCATTGGGCGTGGAGGGCATATCACTCGACTCGCTTAAGGATGACAACGGTCGCCGCCTCGTTGAAAATCTCAAATCAGTGGCTTGGAACGGACTCGAAGTAGCGTTCCAAGTTCTCAGGCGTACGTACCCCGCGCCGGGCATGGAAGGTAAAGACCGCGATCCGATCCGCGCAACAATTCTTGGTGTGGGCGCAGTGGGGATGCACGCTGTCCAAGCTGCCAGCCGTTACGGCGATCTGCAATTATGGAACCTGCTGGCAAAGCGCGGCATCCCTGGTGTAGAAGTGACCGCCATCGATTACGATGTGGTTAGGAACGAAAGGACCATGCGCGCGATCCTTGGCCGCACGGATATTCTTGTGGACGCCACACAACGTCCCGATCCAAGCCGATACGTGATTCCCAACGAGTGGATCGGCTGGATGCCCGAGCATGCGGTTCTTGTGGACCTTTCGGTTGATCCCTACAATTTCGATATGGACCCGCCCGAAGTAAAAGGCATCGAGGGCATCCCGCAGGGCAATCTTGATCAGTATGTGTTCATTCCCACAGACCCGGCTTATGAGCGCATACCAGCTTCGGTGTCCACAAAGAATCGGCGGCATGCAGTCTCATGTTATTCGTGGCCCGGCATCCATCCAAAAGAGTGCATGGACCTGTACGGCAATCAACTACGCCCGGTCATGCGCATGTTGATCGAAAAAGGCGGTGTGCAAAACATCCGCCCAAAAGGATTTTATTTTGAACGTGCCATTGCGCGCGCCATGCTTTCACGATGGAAGGGATATGAACAGTCGGAGTTTGTGAAAGTTTCAGGCAATAGAACAGAAAAGAGGAACGAAGAATGACACTCCCAAAATCAATCGGCTTTCCGCGCATGATGCAGGAGCCCGGCGAAAAACGTGTTTTCCTGCCGGAATTCATCCAATTCATCGCGAGCCTGGGTGTAAAGGTTTGCATTGAAGAAGGCTATGGATCACGCTCCGGCTTCACATTTGAAGATTACAAACGTGCCAGCCCCAACGTCTTCATGTGCAGTCGTAAAGATGCATTTCAAAAAGATGTCTCGTTGATCCTGCGTTCGCCCAAGCCCGAAGAATTTCAATTGGTCAAACGCGGCACGATACTCATTTCGATGCTGCACTACCCCACACGACCCAAACGCATCGCGCGCCTCAAGGAACTTGGCATCAACTCCATCTCCCTCGATAGCATTGCAGATGACAAAAACCTGCGCATGGTCGAGAACATGAAAGCCGTTGCGTGGAACGGTCTTGAAGCCGCCTTCAACTGGCTGGAAAAAGACTGGCCCGGACTTGTACGACCGGACAAGAAACCGATCAACGTTTTGATTTTGGGGACCGGGATGGTTGGCAAACATGCCATCGAAGCCGCGACAAAGCTTGGCAATGTGGAACGCAACAACGACCATATCGCCTCAAGCGGCCCCGGGGCTGTCGCGCTCTCGATCGGCAGGAACATCGCCTCAAATGCATCCACGATGAAAGAACTCATGGAGCAGGCAGACATCCTCGTGGATGCTACCCAACGACGCAATCCTTCTGCACCTGTCGTTCCGAATGACTGGATCGCCTGGCTGCCCAAACATGCGGTCGTTGTTGACCTTGCAGTTGACCCGTACACGCTCGATGCGGACCCGCCCGTGGTACGCGGCATTGAAGGCATTCCACAGGGAAGCCTCGATCAATACGTCTTCCCTGCTGACGATCCCAAATGGGACAAGATGGTTCCCGAGTCAATTCTATCCAAACATCGCCGCACCACAGTGACCTGTTACTCGTGGCCCGGTGTCCACCCGGAAGCATGCATGATGCACTATGCCCAGCAGCTTGAGCCTTGTATTGAAGTATTGTTTGATAAAGGATATGACGGACTTTCGCCGGATGGGACATACTTCGAGCGCGCACTTTACCGTGCCACACTCAAAGCATGGATGCATGAAGATGATGCAGACCCACAAATCATTCGAGAAGCAGATTAAAGCAGGTATCCCATGCCCTTATTGTTACTCATCCGCCACGGCGAGAATGATTACACCAAGACCCACAAACTGGCAGGTCGTCTGCCAAAAGTTCACCTAAATGAAAAGGGCCTGAAACAAGCCCAGGCGTTGGCTGAGGCGTTGAAGGATGTTCCGATCAAAGCCATTTATTCCAGTCCGCTGGAGAGGGCAATGGAAACGGCAACGCCCATTGCCCAAGCAGTTGGCTTGGCCATCCACAAGGAAAAGGGACTTCTCGAAACGAATGTCGGCGACTGGCAGGGGAAATCGCTCCGGCGGCTTTATCTGCATAAGCATTGGAAGGTAGTGGTCCATGCTCCATCGCGCGCCCAATTCCCCAACGGAGAAACATTCCACGAATGTCAGAGCCGCATCGTCAGCACGATTGACGGCATTCTTTCAAAGCATAAAAAAGATGACATTGTGGCATGTGTATTTCATGCCGACCCGATCAAACTCGCTGTGGCACATTACATCGGCATGCCTCTCGATCAATTTCAGAGACTGGGGTGCGATACCGGCTCCGTTTCTGCATTAACCATTGGCGAGATGGGTGCTATGTTGGTGAGACTCAACCAAAGACCACCGTTTGAGTTTTTGCCAAGTAAGAAGAAGTAGTAGTCGCAAAAATTCAAATTAAAGATTTTGCTCTAAACATCCGGTTTTCATAGCACTGGATGTTTTTTTTTACGGTAAAATCAACAATGTTTATCCGTTTAGGTCGAATCAAGGAAGTTGTTTATGACCTTGCATGCATACCTTCCACAAGATAGGCTGCGCGCCTTGGCGCGTGGAGAAACCTTACCAAGCCGGGCATACGGGTCTGTTCTTTTTGCAGATATTTCCGGCTTTACGGGATTGACAGAGTCCTTGCGCGAGAAGTTTGGTACAAGACGTGGAGCGGAAGAGTTGAGCAAGGTTATAAAAGTAGTTTATGGGGCATTGATTCATGAGCTCGAACGTTTTGGTGGAAGCGTGATCGCCTTTGCCGGGGACGCTATGCTATGCTGGTTCGATGATACCCATGGTCATTCCCCTTTGTGTGCCACCGCAGCAGCCCTTGCCATGCAAAATGAGATGCATACTTTTGCAGAACTTTCCCTACCGGGCAGCATTATTGCTACTCTATCGATCAAAATTGGAATTGCAACGGGCTCAATCAGTCGTTTTGTTGTTGGTGACCCTGAAATTCTGCTATTCGATGTCCTGGCAGGTAATACCGTCACTCGCGCATCCACGGCAGAACACCTTTCCAATAAGGGCGAAGTGTTATTGGATGAGACAAGTGTGAATGCACTTGGCAGCGAGGTGACGATCCAGGAATGGCGTAAAGACAAAACAACCAAGGAGCGATTTGCAGTCTCCACCCTGGATAATGGAACAGATTTAACCATATCTCTTCCCAAAATTTTGCAGATGCCACCGCCAAACAAGTTGATGCCGTGGATGCATTACGCTGTGTTCGAACGTGAGCAGTCTGGACGGGGTGGCTTTCTGACGGAATTTCGCCCGTGTGTGGCATTATTCATCCGTTTTACAGGAATTGACTTCGATTCGAATTCAGCAGAGTCAGAATTAGAAAACTTTATTCGCAGTGTTCAATTAATAGCAAACCTCTATGGGGGCACGTTGATGGATATCACCATTGGGGACAAGGGCAGTTATGCGCATGTCAACTTTGGGGCGTTGAGCGCACATGAGGATGATCCCCGCCGCGCTGTGAAGGCAGCTCTAGAACTACGGAACAAATCCAAACTTCAACTACAGATGGGCATTACACAGGGATTGATGCTGGCGGGTGCATACGGCGGCGAAACCCGCAAAACTTTTAGCGCGCTGGGCGATGATGTCAACCTGGCGGCGAGACTGATGACGACTGCAAGGGAAAATGAAATATTGTTGAGCAGTCACATGTACAAGGCAGTCCATGAATATTTCATTTTTGAAGCGCGCCCCGCGGTGATGGTAAAAGGGAAGTCCAAGCCCATTCCTTTGTACCAATTGATTGGCGAAAGCCGCCGGCAAGCCGTGCGCTTGCAGGAGCCGAACTACTCCCTGCCGATGGTGGGACGTCAGGCTGAGTTGAAACTCATCGAAGAGAAGTTGGAGTTGGCAAAAGAAGGCAAAAGCCAGGTGGTCGGCATTGTGGCAGAGGCAGGTTTGGGCAAGTCCAGACTCGTGGCAGAGGTCATCCGAAGCGCAAGGGGAAAAGGATTCGTCGGCTTCGGTGGCGCGTGCCAATCTGATGGTTTGACATCCCCTTATCTCGTATGGAAGACGATTTGGACCGCATTTTTTGGCATCGATCCCGATGCCCCCTTGAAGAAACAGATTAGCATATTGGAAGTTGACCTGAAGGAGCATGCCCCGGGCCGAATGGAAGCCCTGCCCCTGCTTGGACCGATGTTGACTCTCGATATCCCCGATAACGACTTTACACGCAACCTCGAACCTGAGCAACGCAAGAACGTATTAACCACATTGTTACAGAATTGCCTGAGCGCCGCCACCAGATCTGAACCAATCCTGATCGTGCTGGAAGATCTGCATTGGATGGATGCTCTTTCGCACGACCTGCTCGAAGCGTTGGCAAAGACACTGGTAGATTGTCCGGTTTGCTTTGTGCTTGCATATCGCCCACCCCAGTTGATGCGCCTGCAAGCGCCGCGCATCGAAGCCTTGCCTTACTTTACCAATATCGGATTGGAAGAACTTACCACTGCCGAAGGGGAACAAGCTATCCGCGCAAAACTGGCGCAATTGTATCCATCACAAAGCGGGGCTGTGCCGTCTCTGTTGGTCAACAAATTGATGCAGCGTTCCCAGGGCAATCCGTTTTATCTCGAGGAATTGCTCAATTATTTGCGCGACCGTGGTCTCGACCCACGTGACTTGACAGGGCTGGATAAGATCGAACTCCCTGACAGTTTACATACGCTCGTTTTGAGTCGCATCGACCAATTAAGCGAACACGAAAAATCCACCTTGCGCGCAGCGAGCATTGTGGGGCGCTCCTTCCGCGCCGCCTGGTTGACAGGTTATTACCCTGCACTGGGTGATCTGGTACATGTCAAAACAAATCTGGACAAACTGGATTCACTGGACATTACGCCACTGGACTCGGAACCGGAACTGGCATATCTATTCAAACATATCGTCACGCATGAAGTGACGTATGAAAGCCTGCCCTTTGCCATACGGGCGAAATTGCATGAACAGTTGGCAGTGTATCTTGAAAGCATTGGCGCGCCTGTGGATATGATCGCCCAGCATTACGGGCGAAGTAACAACCAGACTAAACAGCGCGAGTATTGGCTCAAGGCTGGGGATGCCGCTCGCGAAGCATTTGCCAATGAAGCCGCACTGGATTACTACGAGCGACTTCAGCCCCTGCTAAGCGAACCCGGCGAACAAGCCAGCATGTACTTTAAACTGGCAGAAGCTTATTACGGTAGAGGGTTTCTCGCAGAAGCACGGGAACATCTGACAATGGGTCTGAATTTGATCGGTCGCCCCTTGCCAGCAACTCCATTGCAAACTCGAGCCCGGCTAATCGGGCAAGGCTTGAAGCAGTTCTGGCATCGCCTTTGGTTTGCGATCAGTCCCATGCCCGACGAAACAGGAACAGAGACGGTGTTCAACGACAATGATCGAGATTTACTTCGCGCATATGAACTCCTGATACTGATTGACACCCTGGCAAACAAGATAGGCATTATCGATTTTTATCTCGGTCTTAAAATACTAAATATCGCCGAGTCGGCACGGCGTAAATCGCCAACACTCGCAAGGGCTTACGCCATCTTCGGTTTGGGAATGGGTGTGTTGCCAATATCCATCATGCAGCCTCTGGCACAAAGTTATTTTCGTCGGGCGCGCACCGCACTGACCGGGCTGGATCACTTGTACACTCAGGCTTTTGTCCTATGGAGAGAAGGCCAATACGCGGTCAAATATGGAAAATGGGAAGATGCTGAAAAAGCCTACCAACAGGCAGCGGAAATCAGCGATCGGTTGGGAGATCGTCGCAATTGGGCTTTGTCGCTCAGTATGCTGGGGAAGGTCGCTCATTTCCAAGGTCAATTTGAACGATGTATTAAGCCATACATTGACATTCACCAAAATGGACAGGAAAGAAATCATGTGGAACACCAGGTAATGGGGTTGAATGGTCAAGCCGCGAGTTTGCTCAGGCTTGGGAAAACAACCCAGGCGGCTGACCTGATGGAAAAAGTTTTGACATTATTCGACTTGATCGCAGATTCGGGCCTGGCAGAACAATCGACCCAGGGAACACTCGCAGTCACATATCTGCGCGAAGGCCAACTTAAGAAAGCCCGGACCGCCGCCGAAAAAACTGCCCGATTACTGAAACAGGCTTCTGTTCGTATTCCTCCATCCTTCGATTCTTACAGTAATGTCGCATTTGTATATTTGACGCTGTGGGAAAGATCGGGAACCGAACACGAAAAATCCGAGATGCAGCTGCTCGCGCGGCAAGCCTGTCGTGCACTGCATAAATTCGCACGGACGTATTCCTTTGCCAAATCGCGGGCATTCTTGTGGCAGGGTCTGTACGATTGGTTGGATGGAAAGCAGCGAAGCGCGCAAAAAAAATGGCAGAAAAGCCTTGTTGAGGCACAAAATTTATCCATGCCGTACGATGAAGCGCTGGTTAATCGCGAGATTGGGAGACACACCACCGGTTCAGAACGGGACCTCAACCTGGCTCGTGCCAACGAAATCTTTACGCGACTGGGAGTCGCGTTGGATGACGACATATAAATCCAAAGGGTTAATCTGAGAGGAGTTTATTATGATGGAGTTACCCAAGTTTCACGGCTCTGTATACAAGTTAGGTGATAAAGACTACGAAGACATGCGTTACCAGTACGCCACGACATCGCAACCCAGGGAGAAAATGTCCCCGGCGGCCATCATCTACCCCGAACACCCTCACGCGGATGAAGATATCCAAAAGGCGATTCGCTATGCCGCGGCCAATAACCTTGCTATTGCTGTGCGCACAGGCGGGCATGCCTATTCAGGCACATCGTCGACAAACAGCAACAACATCCAAATCGATATGAGCAAGGCGTACTTCGATTGGGAACCCCTCCCAGATGGCTTGCTTCGTATTGGGGTTAGCCACTCATTATTAGAATTCAATACGTTGTTGAAAAAAGATGGACTCTTCATGCCGACCGGTCAATGCTACGATGTGCATGTCGGTGGACATGCACAAACGGGCGGGTATGGTCAACTATCCCGCGCTTTTGGTCTTTTCAGCGATCAGATCGTATCCTTTGAGATATTCCTCGCAGATGGCACAAAGAAGATCGTCGCGGTTGACAGCCCCGATCAATCTGATAAAGATCTCTTTTTTGCAGTTCTCGGTGGCGGACCCGGCAACTATGGCATTATGACCCACCTTACCATCCGCCCGTTTAAGGATTCGGATCACCAATACGCTCGCGCATATAAGCAAGTCATTCCCTACGATCCAAAACTCGATCACCATATTCTTGTGCAGATGTTTGACCTCATACAGGAGTGGGAGAATGCTCCGGGTGACTATGATTTTTGTTTCACGATGGCGGCAGGGGAAGAGGACTTCATCGCCAATCAAATTGGACGTGCCTCGAAGGAAGATTTCATGGTCAAGCACTTGGGAGGTAAGAACGCTTCATCGCCATTCAATGTACTGATGGTCTACTTCCAATACTCAAACCTGGACAATCAACCCAACACGTATGATCGAAAGTGGTGCAGGAAGATCGAGAAAATTCTTGCCACCGCAAACCATGGCGGTTCGTGGTGGGAGCGGTTGAAACTGTGGTTTGAACAGAATATCCTTAATCTTATAGTGAGCCGTGACAATAGCAAAGTCACACCCATCTCAGAAAGTATTACGCGGCTATGGACCTTCGAGGGCACACGCGAGTTCAACTATCCCTTCTTGAAGTACGGCCAGGTCACCGATAAGGTCGCGTCGTCCCATTGGTCAGAGTGGGCTGCAAAGCGAATCGATGCGATGGCCGGCCGCAGCGAGGAAGGACTCATGGTATTTGTCCAATGCGAGAACTTTGGCGGCGAAAACTCGGCAGTGACGAAGAACGGCAAGCGCAGGCAGACCTCATACGCATGGCGTAATACCACCGTCGGTTACAACCTCGATATTTTCTTTAACCACAAAATGACAGGCGCTCAAACGCTCGCGCACGATTGGCATACCGTCAATCGTATTGAGAGTGTCGGGAAAAACGGCAGGTTTTCTATAGATGATCATCGCTGGTTTTGGGCAAGCCATGACAACACCAATATGCAGGATGTGTGGCAGTATTATTACTCCAAAGACGATTATGATAGGTGTTGCAAAATCAAAGCGGAGGTAGACCCCAATGGCGTGTTTACCCCCAATACATTCGTTGTCGGTTATCCCAATAGTGCACCGAAAAGCCCCGCTTTGCCCGTTAAATCGGTTGACAAAGCAACTACTACCAGCAAGCCCGAAGATGTATTGGACGATGCAGCATTCACCAAGGGGCACGCCGACCGCGCCAAGCTACGCGCCCAGGCAAAAGGCATTGATGCTGCTAAATTCTTCCGGTGAAATCCTGGCGACAGGAAAGCGCATCTCATTCCGCGTGGACTATAGAAGAAACTGCGAGGAGTGTGCTTGAGTTACCCAATGAACAACCTCCCCTCCGGCACCGTCACTTTCCTCTTCACCGACATCGAAGGCTCGACCAAACTCGCGCAGGCACATCCTGATACGTGGGAAACTTTACGCGCGCGGCATCATGAGATTCTTTAATCCGCGATGGACGCTCATAACGGTCATGTCTTTCAAATCATCGGTGATGCGTTTTGTGTCGCATTCCACACGGCGGGAGTGGCGTTGCGTGCCTCGGTTCAGGCGCAATCGAATATGTTTAGAGAGCCTTGGGGTAACACTGCTGTCAAAGTCCGCATGGGAATCCACACAGGGCAGCCAGGCTCACAATAGACTCTACCGATTCCAAGTATGATGGATATGCCACACTCGCACAGTCACAGCGCGTCATGTCCGCGGGGCATGGTGGACAGATACTTCTCTCTCAAACCATACATGACCTGCTCAGGAACAGCCTCCCCAAAGATGTCAAACTCAGTGACATGGGCGAACACAACCTGAAGGACATTGTCCAAATACAGCGCATCTACCAGATCAACGCGCCCGACCTGCCGTCCGAGTTCCCGCCGCTCAAAACGCAAAAGGTCAAGAACCACAACCTGCCCGTCAAACTCACCAGTTTCATCGGTCGTGAACGCGAACTGATCGAGGCAAAGAAAAGACTCGCCGAATCGCGACTACTCACGCTCATCGGTCCAGGCGGCACGGGCAAGACCCGCGTCTCCAATCAACTCGGCGGCGACCAACTCGCGCTCTACCCCGACGGCGTCTGGATGATCGAACTCGCCCCTCTTGCCGATCCCGCCCTCATCCCCCAGACCATCGCCTCGGTCTTCGGCTTGCGCAAGAGTCCCGACCGTCCGCTTCCCGATCTCGTCACCGATTACCTGCGCGCCAAAAGCGCCCTCCTCATCCTCGACAACTGCGAACACCTCATCGAAGCCTGCGCAAACATTGCCGAGTCTTTCATTCAAGCCTGCGCGAATTTGAAGATACTTGCCAGCAGTCGTGAAGCCCTCGGCGTTTCAGGCGGGACGACCTATCGCGTCCCGTCGCTTTCGCTGCCGCAAGACACTCAAGGTCTCTTGGATATAAACAGTCTATTGGATTACGAATCGATCCGCCTTTACGTGGATCGCGCCTCAGCTGCCAACCCAAACTTCAAACTGACAAAAGAGAACGCTTCCTCCGTCGCCCAGGTCTGCCGCCGCCTCGATGGCATTCCCCTCGCCCTCGAATTCGCCGCCGCGCGCGCACGAGTCCTATCCGTATAGCAGATCGCCGAGCGTCTCGATGACCGCTTCCGTTTGTTGACAGGCGGCGCGCGCACCGCCCTCCCGCGTCAACAAACACTCCGCGCCCTCATTGATTGGTCCTACGATCTGCTAAGCGACCCCGAAAAGGCATTGTTCCGTCGGCTGGCGGTATTCGTCGGCGGGTGGACGCTTGAAGCGGCTGAATCAGTTTGCAGCGGAGAGGGAGTCGAGTCCTATGAGGTGCTTGACCTGTTGACCCAACTCGTGGACAAGTCCCTTGTCATCGCCGAGGAACAGGATGGCGCAGTCCGCTATCACCGACTTGAAACCATCCGTCAATATGCCCGTGAAAAACTCATGGAAACAAACGAAGTTGTCACGATACGGAACAGGCATTTAGATTATTTCACCGAACTATCTGAATGGGCAAATCAAAATTGGTTTGGTCCGGAACCAGAGGAAGTGGAAAGAAAGATCAAGGTCGAACAGGCAAACTATCGCTCTGCGCTGGCATGGGCATTGGAAAGCCAGCCCGAGAAAGCTCTTCAGGTCATTTCGTGGGTGGTGATGGTCATCATGTATCTTTTCCAGGGAAATATCAGCGAAGCCAGGGATTGGTCACACACAGCCGTGGAGAGGATCGAAAAGCTTCCCCCGGCATCTGGAGACGAAGCGATCGCACGCAAACAATTATTGTCCATTGGCTATGATTACGTTGCAGGGGTGGCGATGAATCAAGGCGACCATCAGGCAAGCCGGGTTGCCGCCAGAAAAAGCGTGGAACTTGCCCGGGAGATACGGACAAACGAAAACTGGCACAGGCGCTGGGATCATTGGGCATCGGGGAATTGTATTCAGGTGATCCGGACACAGCGCTCAATGTGACACAGGAAAGCATTTCCATCTGCAAAAAACTGGGGTTGAAACTTGAGTTGATATGGGCACCAAATACCATGACCCACATTCAAACCAACAACAATGATGGTGACCAACTTCAAAAATATATGGATGAAATTCAGAGCCTTGAGCGTGAGGCTGGGGTTCCCATCCACCCCGGCGTGGTTGAACGGGAAATCAGCGGAAAATTATTTATGCAGGGAAAACTGACCGAAGCCCTCGAACACGCTGAAAAAGCCCTTGCTCTTTACGAGAAACAGAACGACAAATACAACCTGACCTTTTTCATGAGCGAGGTTGCCCATGCACTGCGCCAAAGTGGAGAACTTGAAAAGGCACAGATTTACTACCGCAAAGCGATCCCGCTCTGGCAGGGCTTTGGTCACCGGGCGGCTGTCGCGCATCAATTGGAATGTTTTGGCTTTATTGCACTGGCACGGGAGCAGAATGAACGCGCTATAAAACTAATCAGTGTAGCTGAAAGCCTGCGAAACACCAGTAACTCCGTCAGGACGCCTGCAGAGCAAAAGGAATTCGAGGAAGCAAAAGCCAAACTGCAAAGCCAAATGGAAGAAGACAAATTCGACAAGGCATGGAATGAAGGTGCCTCCATAAACATGGAGCAGGCGATTGATTTTGCAGTGACACCAACCAGCCACCCATAAAAGAGAAGCGGACGCTCATCACGTCCGCTTCATCGTTTAATTTGCTGGCAGTCCCAGCGATTCCAATTTTTCTTTGGTGGGCCAGCCTTTATCGTCCCAGCCGCGTTTCTCGTAGAACTCAGGCAGCATCTTGTCAAGTTCCGCAACCATTCCCTTGGCAGGACCATCGAGAAGCGGTTCGTGCAACATGCGATGTGGGAGTGTATCCTCGGTGGAGCCAGCCTTCATCAGGAACATGCGCTCAAGGGTGTAAACGCGATCCGCCGCTTGCAGTACTTCTTCGGGAGTGTAACCCGCGCCTGTTGTGAGGTTCATCATGGCAGAAAGCGTCTCGGGCCAGATCATACGATCCTTGTTGAATACATAACGGATGGCAACGAACACACACAGACCCGATGAATCGATCAAAGCAAACGAATCCTGGAAGTGTTTGACAAGTTCAGGCTTGCCCTCGGTTGCGAGCGGGTTTTCTTTCACAGGCACGCCAAAGACCTCCTCGTAAGCCACATCGCCTTCCATGTGCGATGCGCCTTTGTTCGATGTGGCATACAGCAATCCCATGCCTTGCGAACCGCGCGGGTCGTAACCGGGGAATTCTTGTTTGCGTGTGGTCACTGCAATTTCAGGGTGATCGTATTTTTCACACAAACGGTAACTTCCCTGAGCAAGGTCTTTACCAAAGCCTTCGTTATATGCCATCTTCTTGATCATCTCGATCATCGCATCGTGATCGCCGAACTTGAGCGGCATCCCGATCACATCTTCAGAGATATATCCTTTCTCATACATTTCCATCGCGGCGGCAATGGTCATGCCTGTTGAGATCGTATCCAGACCATATTCGTTGCACAGATAATTTGCCTTGACCAACGCGGCAAGATTGCTCACGCCGCATCCCGTGCCCAACGATGAGATCGTCTCATATTCAGGACCTTCACCCTTGCCTTTATACGGACCATCAGGCACTTCGGTCAAACGTCCGCACGAAAGCGGACAGCGATAACAAGGCGTATGGCGGATCAGGTAATTATCCTTGAGTGCATCGCCGTCAATGTTGCCCACATGCTCGAACGTACCCTGCAAAAAATTCCGTGTCGGCAAAATGCCCAGTGTGTTCGTCACCTGCGGCACATACGATGTTCCATAAATGCGCATGTTTGAGCCCTTCTTCACATCCGCACCCACGTTCTTCGATGTGTTCACACTGATATTACGCATCCCCTCGGCATCGTGCAACGGCGGGTTCTTGTTTCCCATTGCCACAACGGCTTTGAGATTTTTACTTCCCATGACTGCACCGACGCCCGAACGCGCCGCCGCACGATGCTTGTCGTTCATGATCGCCGCCATCAACGCGAGATTTTCACCAGCAGGTCCGATACATGCGACTCTCGCATCTGCGGACGTTTCCGCTTTCAGGATATCCGTTGTCTCATGCGTGTCCTTCCCCCAGATATGCGCGGCAGACCGCACCTCAACCTGGTCCTCGTTTACGAGAACATACACCGGCTCTGACGCCTTGCCCTCAAAGATGAACAGGTCGAAGCCGGTACGCTTCATCCATGTTGGGAACTCCCCGCCCGAATTCGAGTGCGCCAGCGCACCCGTCAACGGCGACTTGGTGACCACCATATAACGATTGCCAGTCGGCGCGGGAGTAGCGGTTAGCGCACCAGTTGCGAAGATGAGCATGTTTTCCGGTCCAAGCGGATCCGCCATCGGATCCATTTCCTTGTACATGTAATGGATCGCCCAGCCGCGCCCGCCGAGGTAATCACGCGCAACTTTGGGGTCAACATCTTCGATGGTGACTTTTCGGGTAGTGAGGTTTACTCGTAGAATTTTGAGATGCCAGCCGTACATGGGAACTCCTTTTTATTTTCCGCGCAGAGCGGAGCGAGCGCAGCCGAAGCGCAGGTTACAAGATATTTTCCACAGTCCCATCCTTCGACTTCACCATGCAACGAATGCATGGCTCCGCCCAGGACGGTAAAATTACCCTCCCGCAATTGCGGAAAATGCAGTGACCGTGTCACCTGCTTTTAGCGGGGTATTCAGATCCACAGTGAGACCGTTCAAGACGATGACACTTTCATCATTGAGGGGAATATCAAAACGGGAGATGACGCCATAAACCGTCGTGCCTTCAGGGACATCCAACTCCGCCACGCCGTTCTTCGCTTCGGGCGGCAGGGCTTCGCGGTAATTGGCGATCATTTTGACGCGAACCATCATGCAGCCGATTCTAGCAGGTGCGAAGGGGATTGGCAAATTGACATTCATCATGAGTTTTTGCGAATCATCGTTGCAACAGGATTACAATCGAACCATGAAACGACAAGTCCCCTATCACGGCTGGTGCTTCGTCTGCGGGACGGAAAATCCGCACAGCATCGGCATTACCATGTTCGTTGACAACGATGGTGTACTGACCTCCGAATTTACCCTGAACAAAGCGCAACAGGGACCGCCCGGTCATGCCCATGGAGGCGCATCAGCGGCAATTTTGGATGAAGCCATGGGATTGGTGGTCTGGGCGGCGGGGCACAAGGTGGCGGCAGTTAATGTTGAGATCAATTATCACAAGCCTCTGCCTCTCAACCAGCCATTAAATCTCGAGGCCCGCGTTACGCAAATTGACAAGCGTAAGATTTTCTCAACCGGTGAGATCAAATTGGCAGATGGAACTGTCATGGTCAGCGGACGGGGCATCTACGTACCTGCACCGAATTTGTTCGAGAAGGTTGAGTTGACAAAATCTCACGAATGATCGATCAGGTCATTGACACCGAAGTGTGATTCATACACTCCCAACAATTCTTTCGCTTTTTGCAGAAGCGCAGTATTTATGTCTTCCTTTTCAAGGCACATCACCAAGCACTCACGAAAGTTTTGAGTGGAAGATATAGGTAGGTCCAATTCCAGTTCATGGATCAGGCTTTTCGTGTGCTGGACAGTTGTCAGGGCGGAGGGAAGCGGGGTTGCGTTATCCAGAACCCGTTTAAGAAGTTTGCATTTATATGTCCTGCAAAAGCGTGGGTAATGAGGATAGTCATAGATCGTGCATACGCCATTCCACAGCGGACAGGGCTGGCTAAATCCGCGTTGACTGGGTTCGCGGAACACTTTCAATCCAAGTGCTTGAATGGGATCCAGTTCAACAGAGCGGAGCTTGGTCCAGATAAACAAATGACCTGTGCAGCACAGACCGCATGACCTGCATAAAGTAGTCCCTGGAGGTTCGCTCATGCAGTTCGTTTTCTATCGGGCATGAGGAACAACAGGAAACCAAGCAAACGCAATCCCGCACTCAGCCACAATGCACCGCCCAATCCGATATATGCCGAAAGCCATGTCCCCAACAACGGCGCAATGATCATGGACAAGTATTGCATGGACTGCGAGATCGAAACAAAGGTGGCGCTGTATTCTGCAGGGACGGTCTTCATCAGTTCGTCGAAGAAGACAAGATCAAGCCCGCCCTGGAAGAAACCTGCGATGCCTGCGTAAAGGATGATCAATCCGATTTGCGGGGTTGCCGCGCTGAGGGCGGGATACAAAACCGCCCCAAGAGTTGTTGTCAGTAAAACAAAGCGCCCGCTGCGCTTGAGTGAGACACGGGGCCAGAGGAAATATCCGGCAAGCATGACGAGGGTAAATGTCATGTTGATGGTCCCGATCTGGCTGTCGGTAGCCATCACTTCTTTCACCAGAAACAACGGCATGATGGGTGTACCCAGTGTGATCGCAGAGAAATAGACAAAGCGTTTCAGTGAAAAGGAAAGAAATGCAGGGTTTGCTTTCAGCAAGTCAAGCACATTCTGAAAGCCCTTCAAGGGTGAACCGCTGTTCGTTATCGGCGGCGGAACCTGGTCGGGCAGGGTGATCTTGCGCGAAAAATAAAAACTGACAAACCCTCCCAAAGACAGCACCATGAACATGATCGCATAATTGACGGGGAAATCAAGAAGGTCGATCAAGCGGGTAACGACAAATGTTCCGATCACACCGGTCAGACCGAAGATCGTCCAGCGGCGGCTGAGGAGGGCGTAGCGACCGGTGGGACCCGCGACGCCGTTCATGACGACCGAGAACGCAACCGCCAGCGCGGTCTGCGGGATGGTGGCAAATGCCCAGATCGCAAGCGATGCGATGATGATCGCCTTCTCCGCGCCGAAGAAAGTGATGAGTCCCGTCAACGCATAACAAAGGATCACAAGCAAACGTGACACGCTGTACGATGGGACAATATTCTTCCTTGATTGCAGATAACGACCGACGACGATGGCAAGGACGAGACCCGTCATGCCGGGCATGGAGGAGAGCAAGCCCACCTGAAAATTGGTCGCACCGAGGCGCGTCAGGAATACAGGGAGAAACGGCGCAGCGACATTGGAGATGCTCACCCCGATCGCGTCGATCTGTACATAACGGAAATTCAACCGTTGAAGGCGGTGCTGGTCCGGCGAGAGGGTAATCATGGCATGGAGATTATAACGCCCCATTTGCCCTGAAAGCTCAGGTAAAATCGGCGGATGTTCGAAATCCGACCCATGCAAGAAGATGAAATACAGGAAGCCAAGCGCGTCATTTTTACAGTTGCCTATGAGGTGTTCAAGGAAGCCAGCACGCTCGAAGAGTCCATTGCGAAGTATTCGGTGCAGGGAAAGTTAAGTGAGATGGATGATGTACAAAAGAACTACTTCGAGAACGGCGGGACATTCCTGGTGACCGTCACGGATGGGAAGATCATCGGCACAGGTGCGATCCGATTTCTGGAAGATAGTGTATGCGAACTCAAGAGGATGTGGCTGTTGCCTGAATATCACAGTCAGGGACACGGGTATCGCATGATGCAGGAGTTGTTCAGGATTGCGCGAGAGAAGGGGTATAAGACGATGCGGCTGCTGACAGACCGCGTTGTCCAAAAGAATGCCGTTGCATTTTATAAACGATTAGGGTTTTATGAAATACCATCCTTTAGCGACGACCCGGATGATATGGGGATGGAATTGATCTTACCAGTACGAGCGGGGTGACCCATCCCCTACTTGATTCGCACAGCGTCCAACCAGCCCGGCAACTGCTCGAAGAGTTGTTTCATGATGGACTTACATCTTTCGGTGAAGATGGAAATATCGCCATATGCCTCCCCACCCTGCTCCGAGACAATGTCACTGACCATGCGCAGGATCAACAGTCGTGCACGGTTCTTGTTTGCCACCCATGCCAGCGCAGCGGACTCCCAATCGGCGGCGAGGGCGCCTTTGGATTTTAGGAAGGGTATCTTTTCAGGGAGCAGGTCGGCATCGGCGGAGGCGATGAGTCCGCGTCGGGCAGGAAAAGGATAGGGCTCATGGAGCCAGCTTAGGTCGAGGGAGGAGGCGTAGTAGGGCGAGATGTCATCCACATCCATGAGTTCCAAAATATCGTAGACGATGGTGCGGTCCACGAGGATCATATCCCCGCGTTGTGCAACACCTGCAAAGCCGCCGCACGTGCCGAGGTTGACGATCAAATCCGGGGCGTAGTGGTCGATCACATACTGCATCGAAGCGGCAGAGGCGATCTTGCCCCAACCACTGTGAATAAGTTTCAAGTTCCACCCTTCGCCGTTGCCCAGGGCAGGCGTTCCAAGTTTCAGGTTGGCGGCTTCGCCAAACGGGGTGGTTTCAAATTGAGCGCTGGGGAACAAGGGTTTTACACCTTCCCATTCGGCATTGGCTGAGATTATTACCACAATTTTCATCTGTTTTCCTTCATGTTTGTAACATTTCAAATTATATCCGCCTGTCTGCCTGCTTTATAATTCCTACATGCCAAACCTTACAGGGAAAATGCTGGGCAAAGTGCATGTAGATATGTTCCTCGCCAAAGGGGGCATGGCAGAAGTCTACATTGGCACGCATACCACGCTCCACCGCCCGGTTGCGGTCAAGTTTTTAAAAGCCGATCTACAGGATGAGCCTGAATTGCGTGCGCGCTTCGAGCGTGAGGCTCGTGTGATCGCCATGCTCAAGCATCCGAACATCATCCAAATCTTTGATTTCGACACGTTCCAGAACCAACCCTATCTTGTCATGGAATATGTGCCGGGTACTTCGCTGGGGGCATACCTGCGGGAACTGCATAAGAAAAATCAACGGCTTGATTTTCTCCAAATACTCGATCTGCTCCAAAAAATTGCTGACGCTTTGACCTATGCCCATCAGAACAATGTTGTCCATCGTGACGTCAAACCAGCCAATATATTGCTAACCTCCCGCACCACGCCGGTATCCACGGAAGCACCACTCCCGGATGATGTAGAACCCATTCTGACCGATTTTGGTCTGGTGCGTTTTATCCAATCGAACACACTAACCAGCACAGGGGCTATCACCGGCACACCTGCCTATATGAGTCCCGAACAGGCACGCGGCGATCACGTGAATGCGCGCACAGATGTGTATTCGCTTGGGGTCACAGTGTATGAGATGCTTGCAGGACGAGTCCCATTCGAAGCAGATTCTAGTTTAACCCTGCTGCATAAACAGATCAACGAGCCTCATCCTCCAATTGCTGGGCTTTCGAAAAAACTTCAGGATGTAATTGACCGTGCCCTTGCCAAAAACCCGGACGAACGCTTCCGGACCCCGCTCGAATTTGTCGAGGCATTCAAAACCGCTCTCACCGGGACAACGGAAGCCGAGACACAAAACCTTCCCTCAGCCTTGTCACGATCCTTCACAGTTACACGCCAAACCATTCAGGCGGTCGTTGTAGGCAACAAGAAAACCGCACTCTCTCCTCTTGTTATTGGCAGTATCGTCCTGACCATTGCCCTTGGGACGTTGTTTATTTCCCGCATGTCAGCGCTTTCCACTGCAACCGTTGTATCTGCGATCCCAACTGAGACAGCCATCGTTCCAGCCACGCCAACCGAGGCGCCAGTCTCCAAAGAACCTGTCGGGGTGCTCCGTTTCCAGGATGGATCTGCGCAGGCTGACCAGGTGACATTCTCCTCCAGCACGCTGCCCCTGCCGCTGGAGGGCAGTCAGTATGAAGCGTGGCTGATCGACGATGATGGTGAGACCCTGCTCAGCATCGGCATCATCCAATTCGATGGAGAGAGCAGGGCTGCACTCAAATATGTCGATCCCAATGGGCGCAACCTGATCACTTTCTATCATGGAATGCAGGTCACCATCGAACCTGCCGGGGATACCAATCCCAACCCATCGAATGAGATTGCTTACTCAACCACCCTTCCGTCGGGCGGCTTCTCTCACGTGAGACATTTGCTGTCTGCGTTCAGCGCAGCACCGAACCAAACGGCTTTCATCCGCGGCTTGAAAAATGATGCAGACCGTCTGGAAGAACTCTCTCAAGGATTGCTGGACGCGTTCAATGCAGGTGATGAACGGAATGTACGCCTGCAGGCTGAACAAATGTTGAACCTGATCGTGGGAGACCAGAGCGACGATCACAAAGACTGGGATGGAAACGGGACCATCGATGATCCAAGTGACGGCTACGGTTTATTGCTGAACGGAACCAACAACGGCTACATCCAGGGGACTTTCTCGCACGCCAACCTGTCCATGACATCGGCGGATGCCACTGAGAATATGCTGACTCACGGGGAGCACGTCAAAGTTGCCGCGACCAATGTCAGCGAATGGACGCCTCAATTGCGGGACCAGTTGATCGCGGTTCTCGAAGCGCCGTTTTTGGCTGAGGCGGAAACTGCCATTCGTCAGGCGGTCGTCCTTGCAGATGAGATCCGCAACGGAGTCGATATCAACGGCAATGAGAATATCGAGGCAATCCCCGGCGAAGGCGGAGCGATGACCGCCTACGATCATTCCTACTACATGGCGGATATCCTGCTTGTCAAACCATAAGCAACTCTTCAACCCTGAAAAGACACTTGCCCCAAAGCAGGTGTCTTTTTGTATAATCGATATATGAAAACAAAACAGCCAAATTCAAAGATGTGTTTTATCTGTGGACTTGAAAACCCAGTGGGGCTTCACCTGCATATCTACGAAGTGGAACCCGGCGTGATCGAAACCACCTACATTGCGCCGGAACATTTCCAGGGGTATCCCGGCGTGCTGCACGGAGGTATCGTCGGCGCGATCCTTGATGAAATATCAGGGCGGGCGCACATGGGCAGCAACCCGGACAACCCGCGTTTTATGTTCACCGCCAAACTCGAAGTGAAGTATCGCCAGAATGTGCCGGTTGGAAAACCGTTGAAGATCATCGGAAGGGCGGGAAAAGCCAAGTCAAGGTCTGCGGAGGCGTGGGCTGGAATCTATGACGCCGAAACGGATGAACTGCTCGCAGAGGGTAATACGTTGTTAATCAATGTACCTGACGAGCAGTTCGACAAATCGAGATTGAGCGAGTTGGGATGGAAGGTGGTTCCAGAGTAAACCTGTAATGAGATGGGTATAATTGATTCGAAACGAGGAGACCATGATCACGACCTATCACCGACCGAAGACACTCGAAGAAGCCCTGACTCTTCTGACTCAACCGAACACCCTGCCTCTTGGTGGCGGTACGCTTCTATCCAAGCCGACAACTGATTCAATCGAAGTAGTGGATCTACAATCCCTGGATTTGAACACCCTCACCAAAAGCGGAAATAACATCGAACTCGGCGCGACACTTACATTGCAAGCATTGCTTGAATCAGAGCATTGCCCGGAAGCGCTGAAATCTGCTCTAAAACTTGAAGCCCCGCTCAATATCCGCAATACAGCCACCGTGGCAGGGACATTGGTCGCGTGCGATGGTCGTTCCACGTTTGCGAGTGTATTGCTGGCAATGGACGCAAAGATCATAGTGAACAGTAAACAGTCATCAGAAGAGACGATCAATATTGGGGATTTCCTGCCATTGCGTGAACAGGTGCGCAACAAACTCATCACAAAGATCATCCTCCCCGCCAATATCAAACTTGCCTTCGAATATGTTTCCAAAACCCCATCCGACAAACCCCTAGTGTGTGCAGTTGTTGCACAATGGAACTCAGGACGCACACGTCTAGCACTTGGCGGATATGGCAACAGTCCGATGTTGGCAATGGATGGGACAGAGTCCAAAGGCTTGCAAGAAGCGGCTCGCAACGCCTACCACGAAGCGACGGACGAATGGGCAAGCGCCGAATACCGCATGGATGTCGCTGCCACGCTGGCAAAGAGGTGTTTGGAGAGTTTAAAGTAAAAAGTATGTCATTCTGAGGGAGTGCTCGTTGCGACCGACACTTGCACCTGACGCAAGTGCAGGTGAGAATCTCTCTCATTGCGCCAGAGACCCTTCGCTGTCCCCCAGGGTGACATTATCCATCCAGTTCACCCCAACGGTGATAGAGGCGGGAAAGTTCATCGTGGATTTGCTGTAGGCGGTCAACAGCCTGGGTGATGACCGCGCCGTCTTGTTGGTAGAACTCGGGGGCTTCCATTCTCTTATTCAAATCATGATGTTCGGATTCAAGGGTTTCGATCTGTTTGGGAAGTGCTTCGAGTTCGCGTTTTTCGTTGTAGCTGAGTTTGCGCAGAGCGGATTTGGTGACGGAGGGGGAAACGGTTTGTTTCGCTGAATCAGGCTCGGGGTCGTTTGAAGCGGGTTTTGAGTCCGGAATGAGTTTGTGCCAGTCGTCATATCCGCCGATGTATTCGGTAACATTCCCTTCATCCAAAATGTACGTTGAAGTGACGATGTTGTTGAGGAAGGCGCGGTCGTGACTGACGAGCAGGAGCGTGCCATCGTATTCGAGCAGCAGGTCTTCGAGGACTTCGAGGGTTTCGATATCGAGGTCGTTGGTGGGTTCGTCGAGGATGAGCAGGTTGGCGGGCTGGGTGAAGAGACGCGCCAGAAGCAGGCGGTTGCGCTCGCCGCCAGAGAGGGCGCTGATGGGCGCGCGGGCACGTTCACGCGTGAAAAGGAAATCTTCGAGATAACCCATGAGATTGCGTGAACGTCCATTGATGGTGATGACATCACGTCCCTGACCGATGTTATCGAGAATGGATTTGGACTCATCGAGCTGTGCGCGCAGTTGATCGAAATATGCCATCTCGATATTCGTGCCATGTTCGATGGTGCCTTGCGTGGGTATGAGCTGCCCCCTGAGTAGTTTGAGAAGCGTGGTCTTGCCTGAGCCGTTCGCGCCGACAATGCCGATCTTATCGCCGCGTTGAATTGTCCCAGTGAAATTCCTGATAATGGGTGTTTTGCTGCCTGCACCGCCCTCGGCGGTGGTGTAGGCGTAGCTGACATTCTCAGCTTCGATGATCAACCTGCCTGATCTCAACTCAGAGCCGATCTGCATACGCACTTTGCCAGAGCGTTCGCGGCGCTGCTTGCGTTCTTCACGCAAACGTTTCAAGGCGCGGACTCGTCCTTCGTTGCGGGTGCGACGGGCTTCGATGCCTTTGCGAATCCAGGTTTCCTCCTGGGCGAGTTTTTTATCGAAGAGCGCGTTTTGTTGCGCCTCGGCAGAGAGCATCTCTTCCTTGCGTTGAATGAAAGTGGGATAGTCGCAATTCCAATCGAAGAGTTTGCCGCGGTCGAGTTCGATGATGCGCGTGGCGAGATTTTGCAGGAAGACACGGTCATGCGTGACGAATAACAGCGTGCCACCCCACCGTTTAAGGAAGGACTCGAGCCAGTCGATGGCATTGATGTCAAGGTGGTTGGTGGGCTCGTCAAGGAGAAGCAGATCCGGTTCACGGACCAAGCCGCGGGCGAGATAGACGCGGCGTTTCATCCCTGCCGAGAGGGCTTCAAAGCGGGCAGCGGGGTCGAGTTCCACGCGGGAGAGTATTTTATCCACTTGATGCTGGCGCTGCCATTGAAGCTCATCATCGAGAGGAGATGTAATTGCTTCGAGTCCGCTTGCAATGATATCTGCGACACGCCCGTTGAGGGATTGCGGAACTTCCTGAGGCAGGTATGCCGCGCGGACATTCTGCTGGCGTGCGATGATCCCGTCATGCGGCTCGATCTCGCCGCCGATCAATTTCAACAGCGTGGATTTGCCCATGCCGTTGCGCCCCAACAAGCCAATGGATTCTCCGCTTTCGATCTGCAGGTTAATATCATCCAGCAGGCGCGGACCGCCGAAGCCGACGGAGATGTTTTGAAGGCTGATGAGTGCCATAGGGCGCTATTGTAGCCGAATTCGTTTATTTGTTTGAACGCAAAGCGTGCAGGGTGAATTATTTTTCAGCGGTGGGTGCGCAGGTGTCTCTACGACTGGAATTGAGACCCTTCGCTAGCGCTCAGGGTGACAAGTTGCAAGGTAATTCAAGCTAACCTGAATAATATCTTTGGTTGTGCTAATCGGTCGAAAGGACGTCGGCTGGATGATCCAAATACCCCTGAATCTCTTCATAAAACCTGCCCATGTGCAAGCCGTCCATGAGGGCATGATGTCCCTGTACGCTTAGCGGCATTTTTATGTGATCACCTTCCTCAAAGTACTTTCCCCATGCAAAGCGCGGGATGGAATCTGCCGGATGCTGCTGCATCGGATGGATAAAACCGGTGAAGGAAACCCATGGGATGGAGGTCATGAACAGGAGATCATCGCGGTCCAACGGGTCTTTTAGCGAAGGATGCTTTTTGATCGAGGCGATCCGTTGTTTTGCTCTTTCAGAGAATTCAGTGAAATTCTGGTTGTAGTCGATCGTGCAGAAACCGAACAGATCGTTCTCCCCGAGGATCGTGACCGAGGGACTGACGGTTTCATACTCCACTACCTCTCCTCCCCGCAGGCGGTAGCGAAACTCGGGAATGGTGTTCGCAGTCCGAGAGATCACATAGAGGATCGCCGGGGTGAATGAAATGCCATGCTCCCGGATGTATGGCAGGAAAGTTGTCAGCTCGATGTTTGCACACAGGTTGAAGTGTGGATGATTAAACGTGTTGAAGAGTTCAAAGTGTTCCCGCCTTGGCCAGGATTTCATATCTATCTTGCGCATATTACACCTCAAATCCTCAGTTTTCCCTTGCCCCTGCACTTATACAGTACCTGGTTGTTTTCCCCATCTTGTGCAGATCGACTATTTTATTTTACAAATTCACGAGCCTTGAGGCATGTGTCATTTGTCATAAATGGCGGTCAGGCTTAGGAAAGCCATTTTGACAGGAGGTCGATGAAAATGGATGTGAGGACGGGAATCAATGGCGAGAATGCAAGTCCAAAGAACTTGCGAAGGCTGGAGGCATCGAAGGGCCAGACCGGGTAATGGTCTACAAGGAGGCGTTCTTCGTCCAATTGTCTCAAGCGTTTGAGAAGCGGTTCATTCTTTTCGGCATCTTTCGAGCGCATGGTCTGCAGGCGGGTATGGACCGCATCGAATTCCTTCGAGATATTTCGCAGGATGGAATCGTGCGCGGACCAGAGCGGGAAGTAAAAGGAAATGGGCGCCAGTGAAAAGTAGATTGCAAACATGAATCCGACCATGATGTTGTACGGCAGGGCAGGCTCCGGCGGGCGCTGGAGCAGGATGACGGTGAGGAATAAGCCCACTGCCCCCACTGCATACCCAATATTGGCGGTGAAGCGTCCCACGGCTCCCAAGCCGCCAGCCTTATCGGGATGGAAGGGTTGGACGCGAATGGGATTTTCCCGGAAGAGTTTTCGTACAGTAAGGAGCAGCATGAGCGTATCGTAGAACCCCATCGCCAGCATGAAGTTGAACAGGAATTCGAGCGGAAGACGGAACCAGAAGACGTTTTGCTGGGATTGCACCCATGATGTGATGAGCGGACGAAAGAAGACATAGTATTCTGCAAAGCACGCAATAACTGCCCATGCCACAGCGATCGGCACCAACAATGGAGCCTGGATGCGTTCGCGCAGGTGTTCGTAGGATCGTTTCAATATTTGCACGGATTCAAACACACCTTCCCTGGTAATGCCTTCATACAGCCACCTTATGCCATGTGGAAACCAGCAAAAACCGGAGACGATCGTGGGTTGGAATAAAAGAATGGAGATCAGCACCTGATAGTCGTTATACATTCCCATTCCGGATGAACTGTTAAACCATGTGCCGGAACGATGAGCAAGAAGGCTATTGACCAGCAGGTTAATCAGGGCAAGGATCAGACCCGCGCCCAGCGGTGTGAGACGGCTCCATTTGAGAAAAGCAGACAACCAGTCGCGGTTGTAGATCGGTTCGTATGCATCGTCGCGCATCCGAGTCCATTCCTTTCGTATGTATTCACTATACCGGAAATGATGGGGGGATTCAAGTGGGTGAGCGGCTTCGTCCTTGTTCTCAGTTCATAACCTGCGGAGCTTTCAAGAAGAATAAGAACAGGGACTGCCACTTTATTGCACGGCAGTCCCTGTTATGGGCGGGGAAAGAAGCGGGTTAGTTCGCAGAGAAACCGACCTGACCGTGAAGACAGGCATTATTCCACAAAGCGACGAGTTGGTGGATTTGCCGCTGAATGTCGCGGATACGTTTAATCTATTGGCGAAGGTGCTAGATGCGCTTGGTTTTGAATTAGTTTTGTGTCATAATGATTGTTGGAAATGGGGGGGATTGCTGGCTGCGTTCATGTTTCCGAAGGAGGAAGAAATGAAACAAAAAGCCACATGTATGTTCCTGTGCATTGCGCTGGTCTTCGCATTTGTGCCTCCAGTTCAGGTTTCGGCACAGGCTCCGCAGGAATTGACAAGGCTGGTCTTTAACGCTCCTATTATCCAACTGGACCCACTGTTCGCTGAGAATACTGCCGAAGTCCTGCTTGCTGACCAGTTGTTTCTGGGACTGGTGGGACTTGATGAGGCGGGGAACATCGTCCCTGAACTGGCGCAAAGTTGGGAAGTCTCTGGTGATGGCTTGCAGTGGACATTTAAACTGCGAGAAGGTGTACCGTGGCTGGATCAAACCGGTAACTATGCAGGGACTGTTAATGCGCGCGATGTATTGATCACTTTTGGGCGTGCAAGGGAGTATGGCAACTTCCCGGGACTGGTCCCTGAATTTCTGAATGATTTCTCGATCATGCTTGTCCTCGACCAGCCTGTGCCCGACCTGTTGACCGCACTGGCTGTATCGCCTGCAGCAAAGATCATTCCTGGCAGCAACCTTGTTGGAGCCGGATATGCGGACGTATGGACGAGCCCAAGGTTGTTCCAGACGAATGGACCTTATCGCCTAGTGGCGCGGACAGAAACATCGGTCCAGTTGGAGGCGACTGAGTATTGGGGGGCTCAACGCGATTTCCCTGTCCGGCGTGCACAGATCGAGTTTGTTCAAGATGCGCGCGATGCCTTGCGCCGGTACCTGCAGGGTGAGTTCGACCTGATCGAACTGGGTCCGCGCGAGTTGGAGGGGATTCGAAGCGAAGCAAGCCTGCAGCCCCAACTGCGGATCGGAGGCGGCGCGTTCCCGGATCTGTTCAGCCAGTCTGCGTTCGTGCGTTTGCTGGGGAACGAATATGGATACCTGACCAGACCGTATCTGTTCCCGGTCACTTCGCCCTACTTCGGTTTGAACGGGTTTGATCTGTGGGGCATTGACCTGGGTGTGCCCGAGCCGCAGGTGCCCGGCACCACCCGCGTACTGGATAATGAAACCCTGCGAGCGTTGACATACATTAGCCCCGATCAATCCCGGCTGGAGTTCGACAGGGTGACGCCCCAGCTCGATGTCATCTTTCAGGGCGATATCATCGTGGGCGATTCCACCATAAACGCTGTCAATAACGATGTCGCGCCGTATGGCTTCCTGCGCCGGGTGGCAGACTTTTTCAGCGAAGGCGGTCGCTTTGTGGTCATCACCGAGCCAGCCTCCCTGGAGGATGCGATCCTGTATGGTGAACAGGCGGTGCCGATCACGATCGATACAGACCGCCGGTTCATCGAACAGGAGTATCCCGTTTCTGCCGCGCCGCAGCGGAATGAATTCGTGCCGGTGATGTATGTACCGCCGTATGCGGGTGTGCAGGTGAAGATCGATGATGTGATCTATGATGAGGATAACGATGCGAACACTACAGACGATCAGGTGCGCGCCAGTGGCAGCATATCTGTGGAGCCGGGTGCCCAGACCAACCTGGACCTGAGCATTCAGAACCATCAATTACAGTGGTTCCAATTTTCCACATCGCTGCGCGAGAAGGCTGACATCAAACTGTATTCCAGCGTGAATGTGGCAAGCTTCGGAAAACGCATCGAACTCAAGCGCATCACATTCATGCCATACACAGTTTTAATCGGACCCGTGCCGCTGGTGATCACGCCGCAGTTATCAGTGTTTGTGGGGGCAAAAGGGGATATATCGGTAGGCGTCAGTACAGGCATCAATCAATCGTCCACCATTACCACACGGGTTTGGTATGAAAACGGGCGCTGGGATGCGGATACGGGAATCAGCGAACACAGCGTCAGCAGGATGAATACGGACTGGAATATTTCGGCGGGTGCCGAAGCGTATGCGGGACCACAACTCTCGGTTCTTCTCTACGGGGTGACTGGACCCTACGGAGAAATAAAAGGGTACCTGTCCCTGAAGGGAGGTCTCACTTCAACCTCCAAATGGAAATTGACCTATGGCATCAAAGCCGAACTGGGCGTGAAGATCGATGCGCTCAGCTTTAAGGTGTACGGTAATCCGTTCGAAGTGACCGTTCTGCCTGAGCAGGAGTTGGATAGTGACACGGGATCTGTAACGCCGCCAACAGACATCCCTCCCGCGCCAGCACCAACCAGCATAACGCCGCCGCCAACGCCGACCCCGGCTTGTACTTCGATCTTGTGGCCTCCCGGCTGCTGGACGTGGTGGATCTGGGTGATCGTTGTGATCGTGGCGCTGGTGATCCTGGCAATGTTGTTTGGGTAAGGAAAAGGTTTTCCAAAACAAAACAGGGACCGCCTCATCGAGCATGGCTGTCCCTGTTTTTGGGCGGGGAGTGAAGCGGACTAGTTCGCAGAGAAGCCGACCTGTTCGTCGGGGTTCTGGTTGTTCCACCAGGTGACGAGTTCGTCGCTGGTCTTGCCGATATTCTCGCGGTTGATGATCCTGCCGCTGAACGTGCCGGGCATGTTCAAGCCGTTAGCAAAGGCGGGATCGGGGCGGAAGGAGATGGAGAGATTGCCTTCGAGGTCGATGTTGGGGGCAATTGTGCCCAGCCCTTCCACTTTGACGGCGCGACCGGCGCTGCAAAACAGGATGATCTGGTCGCGCATTTCCTTGGTGACCAGGTCCACCGAGCCTTCGACGAGGCTGGTGGCGCGAGAGACGGCGCGCAGGAGTTCGGGTTTTTGAACAGTGCTGCCCAGTTCGATGCGGGGACGATAGGCGTTGATCGTCTTGATTTTGGGTGCCATGATTGGCCTCCTTTGCTATGAAATTTTGTCGTACCAAATAGAGGGTGGTGCGTTTGTCTTGCAAGTCTGTCCCCCTTGCGGTTTGACATTGACCGCATTATATAAAGATTTGGGTGCGTTTCGACAGGCGAGGGTCAATGCGCTGCCGGAGTTACAGTTCAAAGGCGGGGACGCTTCGCGGTTGTGCCCGTTCGTTGGGCGGATGTTGATTGCGAGTATTTTGGATAAAGCATTCGAAGGTGAATTATGAAAACCAATTCTCTAAAAATTCCTGAATCCATGCAGGTCTTGTATAACGAAATCACTTCCATCAGCGACGCGTTCTGCAAAGAACATCTCAACGATGAATATTTAGAAATGGCGCGTAAAATGGCAGTGACTTTGGCGCGCAAACGTCCTTCTCCGCTTGTGAATGGACAGGCAAAATCATGGGCGGCTGGGATTTTGTATACGCTTGGGCAGGTCAATTTTCTGTTCGACAAGTCACAAACACCACACATGCGCGCCGATGAACTCTGCAAGAAAATCGGAGTGTCCCAACAGACTGCTTGTGGGCGGGCGCAAAAAATCCGTGACATGCTCGATATTTTCCAGATGCACCCCGATTGGACATTGCCTAGCCGCGTGGACGATAACCCCATGATTTGGATATTACAGGTCAACGGTTATATGGTCGATATTCGCAGGATGCCACGCGAAGTACAGGTCATTGCATTTGAGAAAGGCTTGATCCCTTACATTCCTGCCGACCGTGAAGAAAATCATATCGAAGAGAGTTCATAAAATGGCGAAGGTCAATGCGTTCCCACTCGCCGCACACTTGCACCATCACTGCGTTCGGTGCAGGTGAAGCGGCTTGGGGACGATGTGCGGGGGCCCCACAAGGGTGTGATATTGCAGGTCAAGGGCGGGGATGAGTTGTCCGCGTTCGAGGGGAATCATAGGGTTGTTGTAAGGAGTTGAAGAATGGATGTGAACCGTATGACATATCAAGCCTTGCCGTTTCCAATGGAACGGCAGGTAACGATTCAGGGTGGTCGCCTTGCGTCTCGGAAACATACAATTCATGCCCTGATCGAGGTGGATGTTACTCATCCGCGCCGTATTATCCTTGATCATAAAGTTCGTACTGGCGAGACACTCTCTTTTGCTGCGTTCATAATCGCCTATCTTGGCAATGCTATAGACCATAACAAGAGAATTCACGCGTACCGTGATTGGCGGAACAGGCTCATCATTTTTGATGAAGTGGATGTGAACACAATGGTTGAGGCGGAAGTAGATGGGAGAAAAAGGGTCATCCCTCATTGGGTCCGCGCTTCAAACAAGCGAACGTTACGGGATATCCATGATGAGATTCGCATTACCCAGGCAAAGCCAGAACAGACCCGGGAATTCGGGGTCAAATGGCTCGGTCTCCTGCCTGCATTTGCCTGGGACATTTTCTTCTGGTTCATTTTCAAGAACCCGCACTGGCTAAAAAAGAGTTTCGGCACGGTCGGCATGACCTCGGTTGGAATGTTTGGGACGGGCAGTGGCTGAGCTATTCCATTCGGTCTGCATACACTTGATGTAGCGCTTGGCGGTATTGCCAAGAAACCTGGCGTTGTGGATGGGCGTATCGAGATTCGCGAATACTTATGCATGACGCTTAGCTTCGATCATGACATTATTGATGGCGCGCCTGCCACACGGTTTACTCAGCGCCTTAAAGAAATAATCGAAAGCGGATATGGCTTGGAAGAATTCGCAACAGGAGAACGTGGCGATGGTGAAGGCTGAGCGATGCATTCGAGAGCTACAGTCCGCAGGCGGGGATGCTTCGCGGGTTGCACCCGCTTTTCGTTCCCCTTGTGGGACATTGTCCCAAACGAAGTGAGTGGGATGCCCCCCATGTTGCAATCAGCGGAAGGGGCGCTTAGAGGAGAGTTGTGATGTCGTGGACGGAAATTGAAAAATGTTTGAGAGAACTTTCTGTAGAAGATGTTGCCAAGTTGGTAAAAGGTTAACACGACCTTTCTCCGCAGAATAAAGCCTGGTTACGGGCAAAACTATTGCCAGTGGCGCAAGATACAAAATATCTCGAAGACTGTCGTCGCAAAGTTGCCAATTACGTGTACAAGGAAACCAAAGGAATGCCTTCCATGCCGCGCTTTCGGGAGGCAAAGAAGGTTATCAGTGAGTATCGCAAATCCACAAGTGATTTACGCGGGACACTTAACCTGATGCTTACTTATTTGGAACGCGGTCATGAGTTTACCCTTGATTTTGGTGACATTGACGAACCATTTTACGATAAACTCATCAACTCGTTGGAATACTTTGCGATAGAACTAGGTCGAAGCCCTGCTAAATATGAGTTATACGAGCAATTCAGACCGCGTTTAATGTCGATCAGAAAAAACTCTGATATCGGTTGGGAATATGGTGACTTTATTCAAGAAACTGTTGATGAGTTGGAAGAATTGTTGAGAGCAAGTCGATGAGTGTGACGAAGGTCAACGCGTTGCAGAAGTAGTGGTTGAGCAGTGGTGCTGTTCGTTCGCGCCGTGTATCGAAACCACAGTCCACGGGCGGGGCACCCAAAGGATGTGATTAGGAGTTGCGCCCATTCGTTGATCCGCTTCGGGCGTTGTTATTATCCTCTTGCGGGACATCGTCCCCGAACGAAGTGAGTGGGATGCCGCCCATGTTGCGACCAACGGAAGGGGCGTTCAACGGAGAGTTGTGAAAAGACCTGACAGGCGTTGCGCTGAGCGCGTCGAAGCGTTTCCACAGATCCTTGATCGACTCGTGTCTTCGTCCGCGCATGAGTTGCGATGGGCACGCGTCAAAAGGAAACCAGTCAGGTCAGATGGGTCGAAGGTCAGGGAAAAGACGCAGCGGGATAACGCTTACTCGGCAACCTGGTCGTACACCTCCCGAATGGCATCGATCACCACCTGGGGCTTTTCCATGTGAATGTTATGTCCGCTTTCCTTGACATCAATCCGTTTGCCTTGGGTGGAGAGCGCAGCCAGTTCATCCTGAAATTGATCTAAGGTGTTTACCAATTGCTGCACCACCTCCATGGATAATTGTGAAGGGGGATCGGTGTACTGCGCATACATCGCCAGATCATCATACATTGCCTGCACATTCTTTTCTGCTGAAAGCACAATCAATGGCATGTCGCCCAGGCTGTTCAACTTGCCAGGCTGGCTAAAATAAGTGGTTGTCATTTCCACTTCGCGTGCGATCGCAAGGTTATAACCAGTACGGTACATCCCTGCCAGCAGAGATTTCTCATCTTTCTCTGCCAAATGTAGACTGGCGACCGCCGAATCATATAGTTTGAATGCCCTGAGTAACCCAAGGCGCTCGGCGAACTGGAAAATTCGCAAGTTTGTCAGTCCAATTTCCACCTGTAGTTTGGAGATTTCTTCAAGTTCCGGCGGACTTTTTTGGAATTGGTTCTCATGTGACGAGTCCACCAGCACCATCCCTACAACTTCGTCCGGGTATTCCGCCGTAAAGGCACGAATGAATATCCCGCCGAATGAATGCCCCGCTATCAGGTAGGGTGGCTCTTCCCCGCCATTTTCCAGCAGGGTGTGCAGCCTCTTCGCCACCTGTTGTGGATTCAACTCTTCATCAACAGGTTCACTCCAACCAAAACCTGCCCGATCATAGGAGCAAACGCGGGTGAATTTCACCACATTACCCTGGACCAACGCCCAATGGGTGCTCCACGACTGCGCACCCGCCTCCAGCACCACCGTTGGGCTGCCACTGCCCTGGCAGTTGAGTCTCATCTGGATGCCGTTTACTTCCACCATCTGATCCACGGGCTTGTATGTTTTTTCATCCCTGGCAGTAGAACCCGCCTGATAGATCGCCCCCGATGCAACCAACACCATCAACAGGATTACAAACCCCAAAGCCACCCGTCCCAACCAGCGGAGACACCCTGCCCCCTTGCGCTTCGTCCCAACCGCCATATCTGTATTGGACATCCCACACCTGCCTTTCTATCCGGGTTGTCCATGCAGTGAAATTGCATTTATACTATACAGGAATTTGATCGCTAAAACAAGCACCACCTGTCTGACCTTGACAACACGCAATGTCCTTAACTGGACCGCTTGCCCCTCGCTCTGCTCGACCTTTCAGGAGGCTTGCTCTGCGAGTACGATGCCGCGAAAAACTTTGTGCAGGAGGTACACGAAGAGGTGACATTGGTTGAATCAGAGGAGAATAAGGTATGTCGGGTATAGGTCATCTCGCACCCGGGCTTGTAGCAAAAACCATCACGCCGAAAGCTCCGCTCTGGGTATTTCTGCTGGCTGGCGAAACAAACGACTTGTTGTATTTTGCCTTCACGGCTACTGGTATCGAGAAGCCCGCGACAACTACAATGAATTTCTCTGAGGGAGTCACCTATGTGGCGCAGGGGTTGATCCCCTTTTCGCACGGGTTCTTCATGTCCGTTGTCTGGTCGGTTTCAGCGGCAGGCATCGCCTTCTCTATTTGGCGGGACCGCCGAATAAGCCTGCTGCTCGGAGCAGTGGTTTTCAGTCACTGGGCAATGGACTTCCTTATGCATTCCAACCTTCCGCTCTTTTTTGACGGGTCGCCTTTGGTTGGGCTGGGTCTGGAAAACTCAGGAGCAGGTTTCGCATTCATCACCATCTTTGATCTCGTCATACTTGCCGCAGGGATCATCGTCTACTTTCGCGCAAGATCTGCCGGAGGCAGATCGTCACACGGACGGTAAGGTTGACAAGGTGTGACGTGTTTATGAAAACAAGATTTTTGTCGAAGACTAATGTGTTTCCACTCGTTTCACTTGCCCTTACAGGACTGCTGCATTGCGGCATCCACGAGGGATTTCGAGATGGAGCCGCTCAAGAGAATGATAACGGAAGAAGATATCAAGATTATGGAGCATAAATGAAAGCTGCCGTCTTCCACCAATGCGGAAACGCAGATCAGATTCAAATCGAAGAAGTGCCTGAGCCACAGATCGGCGCGGGGCAGGTGCTTATTCGCGTCCATGCCAGCGCATTCAATCATTTGGAGTTGTGGTCATTGCATGGTCCCGCGGATGACACGTATCACTTCCCCCTGTGGACGGGTTCTGATGTGGCAGGCGTGATCGAGCAACTCGCACCCGATGTCACGGGCTGGGCAGTTGGCGATGCGGTTGCCGTCAACCCGTCGCTTTCGTGCGGCAGGTGCGAGCGCTGTCTCGAGGGGGAAATCAGTCAATGTGACGAGTACGATATCCTTGGCTCGGGCGGCAACGGCGGCAATGCCGAATTCATTGCGGCGAACGCCGATAAACTCATGCGCATCCCGGACGGCTTCGACTTCGTCAAAGCGGCGGCAGTTCCGTTGGCGTATCAAACTGCCTGGCGCGCCATCGTCAGACGCGCGAAACTGCAAAAGGGCGAGGATGTACTCATCCTTGGCGCAAGCGGCGGCGTGGCAGCGGCGGGCATTCAGATCAGCAAAATGCTTGGGGCACGCGTGTTCGCGGTTACTTCGTCAGAGGAGAAAATGCGTAAGGCGCAGGAGGCAGGCGCGGACTACGCGCTGAACCGCAGCGCGTCGAATCCATTTGACGAAGTGCGCCGCCTCACGCGTGGACGTGGGGTTAACCTCGTCGTCGAAAATGTTGGCGCGTCCACCTGGGCTGAGTCCCAGAACATCCTGCGCAAAGGTGGGCGTCTCGTCACCTATGGTCGCACAACGGGGCGCGAAGCCATCACAAACATTTCTCTGCTTTTCTGGAATGAGCAGACCTTGATCGGTTCAACAATGGGCAGCCTGACCGACTTCCGCGAAGTGATGGAACTCGTCTTTGGTGGAAAGATAGACCCGATCATTGATTCGGTCTATCCGCTGGATCAGGCGCGGGAAGCATACGCAAGATATGAGCGGGAAGAACAGTTTGGCAAGATTGTATTGAAAATGAAATAATGGACCTCGCAAATCCCTTTATCACAGCGCTCGAAGAGATAACTCCACAACGAATAAACAGCCTGTTGCTCGGCTCACCTGCTTTGGGGGTAGGGTCTGTCACTGATGCTCAAATCGTACAGGATCTACATCCGCCGATGTCCAACATGGCATGTATCTTGAAGCTCGCCTATTCAGACGGTGCCAAAGGAACCCTGCCCGAAACCGTATTTTTCAAGAATGGACGCATGTTCGGGGAGGTCAGTTTTGCCCGGCACGTTGCGCCGTTGCTTTCGCATCCATCCATTGTGGAATGGTATTCCGCCAAGTTCGAGAACGAGCTTGGGCAATCGAACCTGGTCTTCGATGATAATCAGGCTTCGCACAGGTTCGTTGATTCAAACATGGATTGGGGCGAGGAAGAGTTGCAACTTGTGGTCACAACCCTGGCGGGCTTTCATCGCATTGGATGGGAGCATCCAGAACCTGCAGCGACGGGTCAGATCGGTTCAAACATGAATGACCTGCCTAACAACCTTGCCCTGCCGCGCACCAAGCAAGCACTCGGGACCTTTTTTGAAACGATGGGAAGCGCATTACCGGAGAAGCATACAATGCGTTACCAAGAGATTTTCAACACACTCCCCCACCCTGCGTGGACGAAACGGCGAAACAACCTGACCAATGCGACCGTTGTCCATGGCGATGTGCACACGCGTAACCTGGCATGACCTATCAACCAAAGCGGTTCTGTTAAATTACTGGATTGGTCGTTGTGGCAGATTGACCTGCCCACCTATGATCTTTCGTATCTGCTGGCACTACGTACTGCACCTGAACTACGGGGGGAAATCGAAAAAAGATTGCTGGAGCAATATCATGAAGCCCTTGGTGTGGAAAAATATTCCTTCACACAATTGACTAAAGACTACCGTCTGTCCATTCTCTTTCAAACGATCTGGCCCGTGTTCTTCCATTCGTTCACACCAAAAGACATCTGGATGCCTTTATATCACCACATCATGCAGGCATTTGATGATTGGGAATGTGAAGAATTGTTGAGGTAGTTTTCCAAATCACACCGGTGATCACACAGGCGGGAAAGAGCATCGTGGAATGCCTGATAATCCAGATCCATTTCTTACAATGCAATTGAAATGTTATTGCATGATTCACGCGTTGCAATTGCAACCCAAACAGTATAAGATTCAAGTGAAGTTATCGGTTTCGAAGGAAACATCGATTTGGAGACTAAGAGTTGAATTCATCCATCAAGTTCTGCCCGATCTGCCACAGCGAGAACGAAAAAGACGCCACGGTTTGCATAATCTGTGGTGCATCTTTGGATGAGAAAAAATATATCACAGCCAAAAATCCTGAAATAAAAATAACCTATTCTGAAAAACCAAAAGAGTTACATATCAATGATGAGATCATTCCAAGGCAGGGCATTGCAGTTTATTTTGCAGAAACGACCAAACCATTTGTAATCCGCACCGACAAGGAATTCATCATCGGGCGCAGTCTGGTACCGACCTCCGAGCCGATGCTCGACCTGTCAGACTTTGACGGGTTCAAGATGGGGCTTTCGAGAAGGCATGCCATGATCCGTCAGGCAGGGTCTGGATACGAAATCATCGACCTCCACAGCACGAACGGCACCTGGCTGAACGATGAAAGGCTCACGCCTTACGCACCCTATCCACTGCCAAGCGGCTCGAGATTGCTCCTCAGCCGAATACGCTTATTTGTCTTTTATCGTCCTGTGACCGGGAGTTAACATCACCGCCACAAAAAAAAGGGGGGGGCCTCGATAGCTCACCGAATAAGTTCGTTGACAGTATCAACCACTTTATCAAAACCAACCCCATCTTCGAATTTCTGCACAAAGATCTTTATTACATCAAAATTCGCTTCGACAATGGATGTATAACCCAGGACAGGATCCTGTACACGCGCACTTTTGAAGAGGCTTTCGGGGAAGTCGGCAAATTCGATATTATCGGCATCCAGATGTGCCGCCAGACAAAATAATCGACCTGCCTGAACAGGACCGATATCGGTCTGGACAGAATCGTGAAAGGTGGCAAACAGATTAATAAGTACAGGAAGTGATAAAGGGTCGGACAATTTCTTCGTCATGGCTTGCAGGATCAGGTTCTGTATCTCGCTCCGTTTGAAGTCACCGTTCGGGCGCAGACGTGCAAGAAGCATCGTGCGATATCCATCCAGGTGCAGGCTGCCTGCCTTGAAGAGACGGTCCGGGTCCTTTGAACCTTGTACGCGTCCATCGAGCGTATACGGCATGTTGACATCTATCCCGCCCAGTGCATCCACGAATGCAACAAAGGTCCGCAGATTGACAGCCAAATAATGGTCAGAGGAGGCGCCAAAGTTTTGCTCCAAAGTCAAAGCCATTAAGCCCGGACCCTGACCGTACCCATCAAAAAATCCATAGCCCGGGTTGCCATATAAGAATGCCTGATTGAGTTTTCCATGAGTTGAACCATTGTATTTTTCAAGACCCGGAATCTCCACATACAGGTCACGCGGGAAGGTTAGCACTTGAATGCCGGGGGTGACAAAATCCACGCGAACAAGGCGGATCGCGTCCGCAAGCCCGATGGTGTAACTGTTTTCCCGGGCATCGCTCCCAATCAGGAGGATGTTCATCGATGGTGGTCCGCCGCAGCGGGTTGGCATCCTGGTTGGGACGGGCGTGAGCGTGGGGGTTGGGGTCAGGATTGGTGTGAAGGTTGCGGTTGGCGAGGGTGAAGCGGTTCGAGTGATGGTCGCGGTCACTGTGGTGGCTGGCAGGCTGGCAGTATTCGCCCCTCCACAACCGGATACAACCAATAACAGAACCAGGAAATAAAACCGAAGTCTATAAATAAGGGTTTGCATGGAGACCATTACCTGTGGGGACATGACTATTGTACGCCATTCCATTTATTCAACAGAATGGCATTGGATTTTGTTCCAATTATCATTTCTGACTTTCCGTACACACCATAAGCCAGAACTGTAAAGGTATAATTTCATGCGTGACATCCCTTCCCCTTAACCAGATCCTGCACGGTGACTGCGTGCAGCCGTTCGTTTCCTTCAGTGATCCCATTATTTATTGATACACTTAAGTATATGCAGAACATCCCACCCACACTCGCCCCATTTTTTCAGGAATATGATTTTGCTGCACTGAACCCACACAGGGATTCGCACACCATCATCGAACGCATTCTGCAATTCGGCAATCGTTTGGAAATCAAGTGGTTGTTCAACACATACCCACGGGAACAGATCGCATCATGGGTCAGGCAATTTGGAAAGGAAAAACTCCCCCAGCCTCACCGTGTCTTCTGGCAAATCATACTGGATGTGACAGAATGAGCGAATTATTTTGGAAGACCATAACAGACGACATGCGCCTTGTGCTGACGGAGTTTTCCCAGAATGCCATTTCAAAACAATTCTATCTGGCAGGCGGCACAGCCCTTTCCCTGCAGATCGGGCATCGGATTTCCGTTGACCTCGATTTCTTCTCCCCCATCGAGGATATCCCCACCATACGGACTGCATTGGAAAAGTCGCTTTCAAAATCTGCCCCAATACTATCAGATTCATCGTGGGGGAATCTGGTCTATCTTGCAAGGAACATCAGGGTCGGCTTCTATGGATACGGTTTTCCCCTCGTTGCTCCATTGATGGAAAGCAATGGAATACGCCTCGCTTCCGTCGAAGATATTGCCCTAATGAAAATGGATGCCATGCTCTCACGCGCCGCACGCAAGGATTTTTTCGACCTGTACTTTATTTGCAGGAACATTCCTCTGAAACAATTATTTGAGAAGGCTGACACAAAATACCCATCTATTCGTGACTTTGAAGTCCAGGTTGTCAAACGCCTTGTCCATTTTGAAAATGCAGAGAAAGAAAGTGAGCCAATGTTATTGGAGAAGGTAACATGGCAAACAGTGAAGGATTATTTCATCAAACAGGCAAAAGAATTCGAGCAAAATTGGCTGAAATGAGACTTCCCCTCAACCAGATCCTGCACGGTGATTGCATCGAGATACTCAAAACGCTTCCTGAGAACTCGGTGGACTTGATCTTTGCCGATCCGCCGTATAACCTGCAATTGCGCAACGACCTGTACCGCCCCGATAGATCGAAGGTCGATGCCGTGAACGATGGCTGGGACAAGTTTGAAGATTTCAAAGCGTATGATGAGTTTACACTCAGGTGGCTATCCGCAGGTAAAAGGGTATTGAAGGATACGGGCACGCTTTGGGTTATTGGCTCGTATCATAATATTTATCGCGTCGGCTCGCTCATGCAAGACCTTGGATTCTGGATCTTGAACGACATCCTTTGGATCAAAGAGAATCCGATGCCGAATTTCCGCGGCGTGCGCTTCACCAACGCACACGAGACCCTGATCTGGGCGCAAAAGAAGAAAGGCGCGAAATACACGTTCAACCACCATTCAATGAAAGCCCTGAACGAGGATCTGCAAATGCGCTCTGATTGGCGCATCCCTTTAGCAACAGGCAAACAGCGCATCAAGATGAACGGCTCGAAGGCACATTCGACACAGAAGCCTGAGGGACTGCTCTACCGGGTCATTCTCTCCTCATCCAATGTAGGGGACGTGATCCTCGATCCGTTCTTTGGCTCAGGGACAACCGGCGCGGTGGCGAAGAAACTGGGTCGCCACTGGATCGGCATCGAACGAGACAAGAAATACGTGAAGGTGGCTCAGAAACGCATCGACGCGGCGGCAGAGTCAGATTCAGAGGCGATAAAGGTCGAGAAGCCAAAACAGGCTCGGGTCCCGTTTGGAGCGCTGCTCGAGAGTGGATATCTGCGTCCGGGGCAGAGTCTGTTCTTCGTAGAAAAAGGCGTGCGGGCGAAGATCCTGTCCAATGGACATATCAAATGCGGCGAGGTTGTCGGTTCCATTCACGCGGTTGCCAAATCGTTGATGAACAATGCACCCGTGAACGGCTGGGATGTCTGGTACTATAAAGATGAGCAAGGCAAACGCCTGTCGATCAACGACCTGAGGGAACAATATCGAGAGATGAAGGGATAGATTGTGAGTTTGGATGTCTGAAATTTTTATCATCGAAGAATATGCCGTTGGTCTGCTTGTCATTGCAACGCTGGTGGGGATCGTGGCACGCAGATTGCGGATGCCATATACAGTGGGGCTTGTGGTGGTGGGAGCCGGGCTTGCCATCCTTTATCAACAGTTCCACCTGGAGGTCGAACCAGACCTGATCCTTGGCATTTTTGTCCCGCCGCTGATCTTTGAAGCCGCCTTCCATTTGCCAATCAACGAACTGCGGCGCAACCTGCTCCCCATCATTACGCTTGCCATCATCGGCGTGCTGCTCACCACATTCCTTGTGGGAGGCATCGTCCACTTTGGGGCAGGACTTCTCCTGGCGAATGCGATCATCTTTGGAGCGGTCATTGCCGCCACTGACCCGGTGGCTGTCATCGCATTGTTCCGAACGATGGGCGTTCCCAAACGCTTGCAGGTCCTTCTCGAAGGCGAAAGCCTGCTCAACGACGGCACCGCCATCGTGGTTTTCAACATCGCCGTCGGCGCGGCGCTCACCGGCGGGTTCGATATCGTCGATGGGATCGGCGATTTCCTTGCCAGCGCAGGTGTTGGCTTGGCGATCGGTCTGGTGCTCGGATTGGTCGCATCCCTGCTCATCGCCAGGATAGACGATTACCTGATCGAGACCGCCATCACATTCGTGCTCGCTTATGGCGCGTTTCTTGTTGCCGAGTCGATCCACGTCAGCGGTGTGCTGGCGGTTGTGGCAGCAGGCTTGGTGAACGGCAACATCGGTCCGCGCGGCATGTCGTCCACTACGCGCATTGTTGTGTACAACTTCTGGGACTTCATGTCCTTCCTTGCGAACTCCTTCGTCTTCCTTTTGATCGGTCTCGTGATTGACCTGCCCCTGCTGATGGAAAACTGGCAGGCGATCCTGTGGGGCATCTTCGCCGCCCTGCTTGCACGCCTGATCGTCATCTATGGGTTGTTCCCGCTCTCAAGGACGATCCCGCTTCCATGGAAGCACATCATGTATTGGGGCGGTTTGCGCGGTGCGATCTCGCTCGCCTTGGTTCTGGGCCTCAGCACAAAATTAGGCACACAGGTCAGCGGGCAGCTTCAGGCGATGGTGTTCGGGCTCGTGCTGTTCACCTTGTTGTTCCAGGGCACCACCATGAACTGGCTGGTGAGGCGCACGGGCATCATCCAACGGCGGCAGGAACGTGATGAATACGATCTGCGGCGTGCCCGTGTCACCACCACGCGCGCCGCCTATGACCATCTCAAGAAGATCCAAAAGGAAGGCATGATCTCCAAGCACGTATGGGACATCATCACGGACACGATAGAACCATATACGAAAGACCTCACAGATTCGATGCGGGACATCCTCAACAAGCACCCCGAAGTGGAAGCCGAGGAACTCGATTCAGCCTGGCGCGAGTTCCTCCAATACCAACGCCTGGTACTTGGTGAACTTCTTGCAGACCGCGGCATCACAGAGGAAGTTTTCGATGAACTTGCCAGCCGCATAGACGATCAGCTCGCATCGCCTGAAATCACATGGGACAGCCTCGAAGATGTGGACAAAGCCCTCTGGCGATTGCACCCGCATCCAACCGACCCGGAAACTGATCCTGCATAACCCACCTTTCTCTCTCCGAAAGGATTCACTCCATGAAACTTAACCTCACAATTAATGGCAACAAACACGAAATCGAAAGTCATCCATTTGAATCTCTTCTCTCCGCCGTGCGCAGACTTGGTTACTATGGTGTCAAGTTCGGCGATGAGCATGGACTAAGCGGGGCAGATACCGTCCTGCTCGACGGCAAACCTGTCAACGCAGGATCGATGCTCGCAGCACAAGCGGAAGGACATACCGTTGTCACCATCGAGGGACTGGGCGAGCATCCCGAACAAGGCTGGAGGAAAACGGAAGGCTTGCATCCGTTGCAACAGGCATTTGTCGAATCAGGCGCGATCCAGTGTGGATATTGCACGCCTGCCCAGATATTGGCGGCAAAGGCATTGCTGGATGTGAATCCAAATCCCACCGACGAGCAGGTCCGTGAGGCGATTGCAGGGGTGTTATGTCGCTGTACTGGCTATCTCAAACCTGTGCAGGCTGTGATGAAAGCCGCGGCGGTTATGCGCGGTGAAGCGAAATTTGGCGAAGGCATCCTGATTTCCTTCGAACCACCAAACCTGGGCGGGGAAACCCCACCCCCGCAACCCACATTAACAGACACACAAACAAGATCGCTTCCAAAAGTGTTTTCCACCCCCGAAACCAAAACTTACCAAACCGTTGGCAAGCCTGAAAAGAAAGTGGACGCGGTCAAATTGGTGCAAGGGAAACCCGCGTTCGCTGCGGACATGGATATGCGCGGTATGTTGCACGCTCGTGTCCTGCGCAGTCCGCATGCACATGCCCGCATCAGGAAGATCGATGCCAGCAAGGCGCGTGAACTCAAGGGCGTTGCGGCAGTGCTGACTTGGCAGGATATCCCTCGCGTTGTTTATTCCACGGCGGGACAATCCGACCCGATCCCTGGCCCGCTGGATTCGTTTTCACTGGATAACAAGGTCAGGTTTGTCGGTGACCGTGTGGCAATGGTCGCGGCGGAGACACCCGAGATCGCAGAGAAAGCCCTGACCCTGATCGATGTCAAATACGATGTGCTGGAAGCCATCCTCGACTCACGTGAAGCGATGAAATCCGATGCGGTTCGGATTCACGATGAGCCGGAATATGTCAATTTTGCCGATTCTCACCCCGAAAAGAATCTCGCCGCCGAAATCCGCATTGACATTGGCGATGTCGAAAAAGGATTCAACGAAGCGGACGAAATCTTCGAAGCGGACTACGAAGTGCCGAAGGTGCAGCAGGCACACATCGAACCGCATGTCTGTGTGACCTATTGGGATGAAGATGACCGCCTGGTGATTCGTACTTCAACACAGGTGCCGTTCCATGTCAGGCGTATGCTGGCTCCCGTTTTGGGGTTGCCTGTAAAACGTATCCGTGTCATCAAACCACGCATCGGCGGGGGCTTCGGCGGCAAGCAGGAAGTGTTAATGGAGGATGTCCCCGCGCATTTGACGATTGCGACAAAACGCCCCGTGATCTATGAGTACACGCGTGAGGAGGAATTTATCGCAGCCAGGTCAAGACATCCAATGCGGATCAGGATGAAGACCGGCGTGAAGCGGGACGGGACAGTGACAGCCAACGAGATGTACGCGCTATCCGACACAGGCGCATACGGCTGTCACGCGTTGACCGTCACCGGCAACACAGGTCACAAGGCAATGGCATTGTATGTCGGCGATGGGGAATATCGCAAGAGTCCGAACATTCGATTCTATGCTGATGTCGTGTACACCAACACGCCGCCCGCTGGCGCCTATCGCGGCTACGGCGTACCACAGGGATATTGGCCCCTCGACCGTCACATGGAAAAGATCGCGCGGGCGATGGGCTTTGACCCCATCGAGTTCAGACTCAAGAATGCGATCCGTCCCGGCGAATATCATCCGTTCTCCACCGCATGGAACGAGGGACGCGAACCGCGCCCAGAGATCATCCACACGGTTGGATTGGAACAATGCGTAGCGCAAGGTCGCGCGGCAATTGCGTGGGATGATAAGTTCGGGAATGAGGAGTGGCGCGCTTCGATTACACCGCCAAAGATCGGCGGTTCCGCTCAGCGCGGAAATTTACGCAAAGGAATCGGCGTTGCGATGGTCATGCAGGGAACAGCAATCCCTTATTTAGACATGGGCGGTGCTTCGATTAAGATGAATGACGATGGTTCGTTCAATTTACTTGTTGGTGCGACAGATCTGGGCACCGGTTCGGACACCGTCCTTGCGCAGATGGCGGCGGAAGTGTTGGGTGTGCCGATTGAGGATATGATCACGTATTCATCCGACACCGATTTCACGCCGTTCGACAAGGGCGCGTATGCTTCATCGACAACCTACATCTCTGGCACGGCGGCGGTCAACGCGGCGAAAATCTGTGCAGATAGGATCAAAGCAAGAGCAGTTGATATGTTCAAGCGTGAAGGTTTGGAAGTTCAACCTTCCGATCTGCAACTTGCCAACCGCATGGTTATTACACCAGACAACAAGTCCATTCCGTTGAGCGAAATCGCCCTCGATAGTCTACATCGCAACAACCAGGAACAGATCATGGGAGTCGCATCGTATGTTTCGCCCGTGTCGCCTCCCCCATTCGCGGCGCAATTCGCAGAAGTGACCGTGGATACAGAAACCGGCGCGGTCAAAGTGGACAGGCTGGTGATGGCGGTTGACTCAGGTGTAATTGTCAACCCGCTCACCGCGTCCGGTCAGATCGAAGGTGGCATGACGCAGGCGCTCGGCTACGCAGTCTGCGAAGAGATGCGTTATGACACGAAGGGGCACGCCATCGAACGCGACCTCGACCGTTATCACATCTTCCGCGCCGATGAAATGCCCGAACTCGAAACCATCTTCGTGGAAACCTTCGAGCCGAGTCATCCGTTCGGTGTCAAAGCGGTTGCCGAAATCCCCATGGACGGTGTCGCTCCTGCGATGGGCAACGCCATTCTCGACGCGGTCGGTATCAACATAGACGAAAACCCAACCACACCTGAGAGGGTTTGGCGGGCACTCAAAAACAAGTAACATTCATCAGTAAAAATTTGTATCGAGTAAAAATTTGTATCGCCATGACCTGTGAAGTCTGTTAGACTTTGCAGGTCATATCATTTGCATACAACACTCTTGATGACACGCTCCGAAATCCTCTACCTGCTCCCATATCTCGGCTCACTGGCATTATCGCTGGGAGTCTTTTATTACGCCTGGCAGAGACGGCAGACAAAGGGCGTCACCGCGTATTTATGGTATGTGGCGGGGCAGACGCTTTGGGTCTTCGGATTCTAGCCGATGTATGGGATGCACACTCTTCAGACCGTCCCTGCCGCAAGGCATGGAGCATGGAACAGGTGGCGCAATACCTGCTCAACGAATCGGGAAAACACTTCGACCCGCACATGGTCAACAAGTTTTTGGAAATGATGGAAAAAGGCGAGATATAATCGAACCATGCAATCTAAAACTTATGTGATCGGACATGTAAACCCTGATACTGATTCCATCGCATCGGCAATGGGCTATGCCTGGCTGTTGCGCGAACGCGATGGCATGGATACAATCGCCGCGCGTGCAGGGGCACTTAACCCGCAAACGGCATGGGTGCTCAAGCATCTCGAACTTGAACCGCCCATACTGCTTACAGACGCTTCCCCTCGTTTTGAATCAGTCATGATACGGCTCGATAGCATCCGCCCGGATGCACAACTCGGCGCGGCGTGGACGCTTGCCAGCCGCACCGGCGGTCTTGCCCCTGTGGTTGACGAAGATGGAAAACCTTTCGGGCTGATCCATGGTTTGAGTCTCTTCAGCTATTTTTCGAAGACGCTCGGTCCGCGCCCAGGCGATACGACCGTGCGCGAGATGATGTCTGCACCCTGCCGCGATGCGGCGGATACGACCGTTCCGAAATTCACCGCCAACGCCCACATCCGCGATTCGCTTAACCGTCTTCTGCGCGGCGAACATGATGAATACTGGGTCGTTGACGAAAACGGTTTATATCTCGGTATCGCCCGTCAGCGCGATGTACTCAACCCGCCGCGTCTCAAGATCATCCTCGTGGATCACAACGAACCGCGCCAAGCGATCGCCGCGCTTGAGGAAGCCGAATTGCTGGAAATTCTGGATCACCACCGCCTCGGCAACCCACACACGCATACGCCGATCCGTTTTATGGTGGATATAGTTGGATCGACTTCCACGCTCGTCTCTGAAATGACGGAGGAGGCTGGGCTGTCCATGCCGCCCAATCTGGCGGGCACGCTTCTCGCGGGACTTTTAGCTGATACGCTCATCCTGACCTCTCCTACCACCACCGCGCGTGACAAGACCGCCGCGGAGAGGTTATTCCGCTGGGCATTCGTTGGCGGAAGTCCGCTCAAAGGTGAGACGGTGGAGTCATTTGGAAAAGCCGTGCTAAGCGCAGGTGCCGGGCTCTCCAACCGAAAACCGGAGGAGGTCGTCAGCACCGACATCAAGCCTTATGAGGCAGGCGGCTTCAAACTCGCCATCGCTCAAGTCGAAGTGACGGACCTTGTCCAACTCGCCGAACATCTCGCCCCGATCACCAAAGCACTTGACGATCTGCGCGACAAACGCGGGCTCGACTTTGCCATGCTGCTCGTCACAGACGTTGTGCGCGGCTCGAGCAGGCTCATCCTCTCATCCACACCTCCGCCGATCCTTGCTGACCTGCCCTACCCCCCACTCCCCGACGGCACGCGTGATGCACCCGGCGTGGTTTCAAGGAAGAAGCAGTTGTTGCCGGTGGTGTTGGGGTTGTTGGAGAGGTAATGTAGAATTAACATGAAAGGAGCCGCGCATTGTTTCAAGTTGCCACAAAAATGAATCCGACCGGCTTTCCGCCTGTGGCAGACACCCTGCCAAAGGCAGTTGAACGCATCATGTCTGAAATTAAACCGGAAAAAATAATAATGTTCGGCTCATACGCGTATGGCAATCCCACACACGACAGCGACGTGGATTTGCTTGTCATTATGAAACCAAAAGGCGGTCGAAAAGAAGATCCTCGCGCTGTTTCCATGCTGTTATATCCACGACAGTTCCCAGTGGACATCATTGTAAGAACGCCCAAGGAAGTTGATGAAGCCATGAAGGGCGGAAAGGATAACAGCTTCTTCATCCGGGAAATCATCAAAAAAGGCAAGGTTCTTTATGACCGACATCAGCGAACTTAAATCCTGGATTGCTCATGCTGAAGAAGATTTCTCTGCCGCAAAAACCTTGAATCGTCTCAAAAAACCCCTGTTATCAGGCTCATGCTTTCACGCCCAGCAAAGTGCAGAAAAGTATCTCAAAGCATTATTAATCTTCAAGGATATCGATTTTCCCAAAACTCACGACCTCCCCACCTTGAATACAATGTGCAACGAGGCAGGGATACTTACAGGTCTTGCCTTGCAATCTCTGGTTGACCTGACAGAGTATACAGTCCAAAGAGAGTATCCGGGCAATGAGGCAACCCGCGAAGATGCAAATGAAGCAATAGAGATCGCAAAAACCATTCACCGTTTTGCACGCAGTAATTTAGGGTTAAAGAAGTAAGCATGTGACTGCCATCTACCAAGCCATTACCGAACTCGACAAAAATAACGAAGCCGCCGTGCTGTGTACTGTGGTGAAAAGCGAAGGGTCCACGCCGAGGCATGTGGGGAGCAAGATGCTCGTCTACCCCGACGGGAAATTCATTGGCACGGTGGGCGGCGGGGAGTTGGAGAATCGCGTCCACAAAGCCGCATTGGAATCTTTGAAAAGCGGTGACGCACAAACCATAACTTATTCAATGGTAGACCCCTCACGCGGCGACGCAGGCGTGTGCGGCGGAACTGTGGAGGTGTTTGTGGAACCGATCCTTCCCCCTGCGATGATCGTTGTCATAGGTGCGGGACATGTCGGCAAGGCGGTTGTCCATCTGGCAAAGTGGCTGGGATTCAAGGTTGCCGTCAGCGACGACCGCGCAGAGTTTTGCACACCCGAGTCGGTGCCTGGGGCGGATGTGTATTATCCGATTGAGATGGCGGAGTTGGTGAATCAACTCAAAGTGACGCACCAGACTTATTTGGTGGTGACCAGCCGCGGGTCTAATGTGGACGCGGTGGGTTTGCCGAGTCTTCTCAAGTCGGAGGCGGCGTACATCGGCGTGATCGGGTCAAAACGGCGTTGGCTGACAACGGTCAAGGCGTTGAAGGAACAGGGCGTATCGGAAGAGGCGATCAGGAAAGTACATTCGCCGATCGGGTTGGAACTGAATGCCGAAACGCCGGAAGAGATCGCGGTCAGCATCATGGCGGAGATATTGATGCTCAAGGATAAGGGGACGGGAAGGATGATGAAAGCGTAGCAGGCTTGGGTTAGGAAAGAGGCGTTTGTCAGTGTGTGAAAGGTCAGTTGAGAGTGATTCGTTATCAGTGAACAGTGAAACGTTGAGAGAGGAAATCCGTATAATGAGTTGTAACAGAACATCCATGATTCAACCGTGTCAGCACGCGTAGAATTTGGACTATAATAAAACAACGCTCTGCAAAAAGGAGAAAAATCATGGCGAGAATTTTTGATGTTATCGAATACCCGAACGAGATGAAAGGCGAGCTCGTTCATCGCTTCCCTGAAGAGGGGATCGGTGATTATCGCATTGGTTCACAGGTCATCGTGCGCGAGTCACAGGCGGTCGTGTTCTTCCGCGATGGGCAGGCTTTGGATGTGTTCCGGGGCGGACGCCACACCATAACCACCGCGAACGTGCCATTGCTCATCAACCTGATCGGCAAGGCGTTCAATGACCGCACACCCTTCCCCGCAGAAGTGTATTTCGTCTCGATGAAGGAATTCGCAAACGAGAAGTGGGGTACGCCGCAACCGATCATCGTGCGCAACCCAGGCATGGGACTTGGTGTGGCATTGCTTCAAGGTTTTGGTACATTCTCCTTCCAGATCAAGGACCCGCAACAGTTCGTTACTCAGGTGGTTGGCACACAGGGTGCGTATCGCACAACGGACATTGAAGACCGCCTGAAGACCATGCTGCTCTCCACGCTTCAGGATACATTGGGCGAAACGACTGCTGCAAAAAGTGTTGTTGATCTGATTGGTTTGACAGAAGAAGTTGGCGCGGCAGTGCGTGCCAAGGCGCAGGATGATTTCGAAGCGCTTGGTCTGACTCTCAAGTCGTTCTACATCGGCAACCTCAAGCCATCCAGCAAATCCGCTCAGGAATTACGCGATATGGGCATGCTCGACATGGCAACCTACACTCAACTGCAAGCCGCGGACGCGATGCGCGATGCCGCATCCAATCCGAGTGGCGGTGCCGGTCTTACGGCTGGCATTGGCGCCGGTATGGGGATCGGCAATTTGATGCAGCAGGCAACCTCTGGCGCGATGCAGCAACCACAACAGCAGCAGTCCAGCGGAGGTGGAGCACCAGCAAATGGCATCCCTGATGTGATGACCCCATCTGAAGCAGCGGCGATTTTGAAGGTCTCGGAAGAGGATGTGAAAGCTGCAATCGCAGATGGAAGCTTGAAGGCGAAGAAGCTTGGCAATGCGTACCGGATTAGCAAGTCTTCGTTGGAAGAGTTTTTGAAGGGATGAGAAGTTGGCAATTGGTAATTTGGGATTGATGTAACCAAAAAGAGGAGCCTGGGAAATCAGGCTTCTCTTTTTGGTGGTTGAGTAGGCGGCATATGTCCACCGTATCGAAACCATATCTAACAAGAATACTCTTGGTTACGTGGTGGTTTCGACATGCCACTCGCTATCTATCGTTCGTGGCTGCTCAATCACCAGAGTTTCTTTTTATTCCAAATCACTCAACACGTCACTTACGGAATTCAACACATCACCTGCAAGCACGGAGGCAGTCGTGCCAAGATCATCGGCGGCATACAAACCAGCCTGTGCATGGATCCATGCACCAGCGACGGCGGCGTCAAATGCATCCAAGCCTTGGGCGCGCAGACCTACTATCAGTCCCGCAAGAACGTCACCTGTCCCGGCGCGCGCAAGAGCGGGTGAGGCAACTGGGATCATGGTCACGCGTCCATCGGGTGAGGCGATCAAGGTGAACGCGCCTTTCAACACTACCACGTGTCCCCATTCCTTTGCGTATTTTGTTGCGATTGCCTGCCTGTCTTCCTGAATCTCTTCTTTTGATAATCCTGTCAGCACAGACATTTCGCCGGGGTGCGGCGTCAGGATCGAAAGCGCGGGGAGTTTTGCCTGCCAGTCTTTGATCTGCGCCAGCAGTTTCAAACCGTCCGCATCAATGACTGTCGGCGGGAATTTGTTTTCTGTTTCATCCTGTTTCTTAGCTTCTTCATGCACAAAACCGATGCGAGCCGAGCTTTTCTTTTGCGCGGATCTACCCGCAAGTAGGTCTTCGAGAAAGACTTTTGTAGTGGTTTCGGTTCCAAAGCCCGGACCGATCAATAAGGCAGATGCGCTTTCAAAATTCTTTGACAATACAGCTGATGCATTTTCTGAGACCCTGCCCGCTTCATGCGGAAGCAAAACCCAGGTCGCTTCGGGGCATTGACCGGCAAGCACGCCATGCAATGGAGCCGGGACAGCCAATGTGACCAATCCTGCACCGACGCGGTACGCCGCTTCCCCCGCAAGGACGGCTGCTCCTGTGTAATTGACAGACCCCGCCGCTATGAGCGCAGTGCCAAACGTCCCTTTGTGTGACTCGAGTGGACGCTCAGGCAGAAGTGCGGCAACGGAATCCGCATCAGCGACTTCGGTCTTCACCGACTTGAGGGACGCAAGATCATCCGGCAGACCGATATCCACTACTTCGAGTTCGCCGACATATTCGAACGCGGGTAGTTTCACAAGTCCCTGCTTGACCGCCTCCATCGTGACGGTGAGATCGGCGGGGATGGTCTCCTCTGAGATTTCGCCCGAATCGCAATCCACGCCGGAAGGACAATCTACTGCAATGACGAGCGGAGCTTCGTCGACACTATCCAAAAGGTCGTTGACTTCGGAAAGCAGTTCGGCAATGTCTTTTTTCAATGGAAGTTGAATTCCTGTGCCGAGCACGCCATCGAGCAACACATCGGCAATCTCAATGGTCTCAGCAAGTTGGTCGAAACCATCCTTACCGGCAATGATCTCACCACCTGCATCGATAAACCGCTTTACGAGATCATCTTTCTTGCGCTTGACAAGATACGCACTCGCCTTCCAGCCATCAATGGCGAGTGCGGTTAATGCAACCAATGTGTCACCGCCATTATTACCAGGACCAACCAGACCGACCGCCTCGGGTTCGATCTCGTCAACAAACAGATCAAGGACAACATCCGCCAAACCCTGACCGGCGTTTTCCATCATCATGTCATAGGTCAAGCCGCTGGCATCGGCTTCTTTTTCAATGGACTGCATTTGTGAGACAGAAACAAGTTTCATATTTTTCTCCATATAATGTAGTGATTTTACTGCAAATAAAACCAGGAACCCGTTTTATAACGCCCCTCTCTAACAAAAATCAAATCTATGACAATTCCACTCGGAACAGGATTGGCAATACACATACATGCTATAATTTTCTCTGAGAGTTTACAGGTGCCGGGGAAACGGTTTACGGGTATAAAGTTCAGATTCGCCAAAGTTGTATTGCATAAACACGACTGCAAGAACGTTCGTTCTTCAGGCTGGGGCTCGGTCCCAGAAAGGAAGATGCAATGCCAAACCTGACCGGACAATCAATAGGACGATACCATATCCTCGAGCAACTGGGGGAAGGTGGCATGGCAACTGTCTACAAAGCCTATGACACCCGCCTGGAGCGGAATGTGGCGGTCAAGGTACTGCGCACGGAAATGTTCAGTCCTGTTTTGCTCAAGGGGGTCTTGCAGCGTTTTGAGCGTGAAGCCAAGTCATTGGCAAAGCTTTCCCATCCGAACATCGTCAACATCCTCGATTATGGTGAACACGAAGATATGCCCTATCTTGTCATGGAATACCTGCCCGGTGGAACACTCAAGCAAAAGCTGGGACGGGCAATCCCCTGGCAGGAGGCAATCCGACTGATTTTGCCGGTGGCAAATGGGCTTTCCTTTGCGCATCAAAACGGCATCATTCACAGAGATGTAAAACCTTCCAACATCCTTTTACAGGCAACCAAATCAGCAGTTCTCACCGATTTCGGAATTGCCAAATTGCTCGAAGGTGTTGAGGGACAAACCCTGACTGGCAGCGGTGTGGGCATCGGCACGCCTGAATATATGGCTCCGGAACAAGGGGTTGGTGCACATACCATCGATGCACGTGCAGACGTCTATTCTCTCGGCATCGTGCTCTACGAGATGATCACAGGTCGCAAGCCATATGTCGCAGATACACCGATGGCTGTCGTTCTGAAAAAGATGACAGATCCGCTGCCGCGCCCCATGGATTTTGTGCCAGACCTGCCGGAGGATGTGGAACGTATCCTGCTCAAAGCCCTTGCAAAGAAACCTGAAGATCGTTATCAAAATCTGGATGAAATGATCAAGGCTTTGGAGGATGTCTCACGCTTATCGACGATCGCTACTGGTATCCGCGTGGAAGAAGAAGCAACGCGTCTTTCCACCCCGACAGCTGGTCCGCCAACGACCATGGCTGAACCATCAGCCGGCACCGTGATCACATCCAAAAAAGCCAAACTTGCTTACGGACGATGGGTAATCATATCCATTGTTGTGTTGTCGGTGATCTCTGCCGGTTTATGGTTCGCGTTTGGAGGGAGACAGGATACTACCCCGACAGCCCAGCCAGCTAAATTGGAGCCGTCGCCTCCTCCCAAAATCATCCCACCTACGGAAAGACCAGCCCCCACCGAACCTCCGCCACCGACAAAGGTGCCTTCACTTCCTGGCGAAGTAGTAATACCCATCGAAGAAATGGCTCGTGAAATCCCCTGGTTACCCATGGATAAAGATGCCGTGCCAGGCGCCTTTTGGATTGACTTCAAGGTCGACGAGCCGCCCTTCGACAATCTTCTGCTACGGAAGGCGTTCATTGCCGCCATCAACCGCGAAGAACTGGCAAATATCATCCAGGGAGCAAGCACCCGCCAGAACATCAAACCCGCCACCAACCTGTTGCCGCCCGGCATTCTGGGGCGTGACCTGACCGGTAAGGTTGGCATTCCCTTCAATCCTGATCTTGCCCGAACCTTGTTGGCTGAAGCCGGCTACCCGGACGGGAGGAATTTCCCAACGGTGACAATATATTCTTCCGCCAGTGATGTGCATGTTGCAACATTTACCGCCATTCTCCAAATGTGGAAGGATCACCTGAATGTGGATGTAAAAGTGAGGTACATCGAGGGAGGGGTGTATTACCAGACGATTTATGACAACCCGCCAGCCATTTACCTCTTTGGTTGGGTGGTTGACATCAACGATCCGGAGAACTTCATGCAGCTGTTCCGTCCGGATCATGAACGAAATGTAATGGGATTTGCAAACGCCACATTCAACCGGCTGATCGATCAAGCAGTTCAAAACATGGACCCGATCGAAAGACAAACGCTCTACATCGAAGCAGAGCGTATCTTATGCGAGGAAGAAGCAGTTCTTATCCCGCTCTATCATTTCATCACCCCAATCGAATGAAGCATTTTCTATAGGGCACTCAAAAATTGTAGAGAATCCAAATTGACCATGGTTGTACCAAAGGACCTGGTGTCACTCAATCTATCGCCGGAATCTCAATGTTCATCCCCACAAATCCTTAGCGACATCTTCCAGACCCAACTCAATTATATTTCAGAAGAAGGCCTGCCGATACAACCAGCCGGTGACCAAAACAGATGAAACCAATCATAAAGTTAGCAACAGCCAATACTCCGGATGGCGGAGTGATGGTCCTTTACCAGCATGATCGTGATTTTTCGATCAAGATCAATGGCAAGGAGTTAATGGGCAGCCGCCAACACGAGTCAGAAATGGAACTTGCGCGGCTGGGCTGCGCACATCTGTCAGGTCGCACCGCACCGAATGTACTTATTGGCGGACTGGGTATGGGTTATACCTTGCGCCAAACCCTGGACATGCTCGGATCTGACGCCACCGTCATCGTCAGCGAATTGATACCCGCTGTCATTGATTGGAATCGCGAGTATCTGGGCGAACTCAGCGGTCAGCCGTTGGAGGACGAACGCGCCAAAGTTATTACCGGCGATATTTATGAACTTCTCTTACAATCAACGGGCAGATTCGACACTATCCTGTTGGATATTGACAACGGTCCCAGCGCAATCACTGATTCCGCGAATCAACGTCTATACACTCCAAATGGAATACAGATCTGTCGCCGCGCACTACGCAAACAGGGCTGCCTGGCAATCTGGTCAGCCAAGCCAAGCAGGACTTTCGAGCGGGTCCTAACCGGCTGTAATTTTCATGTGCAACGCTACAAGCTCCATGCCTATAAGAAGAGCAACAAAAAATCTCTCTTTGTATGGGTTGCTTCAGAGAACAAGACGAATCTGCCGCCCGAAAGCACGGATACAGATTGATACAAGGAAAGAAAAATTGTTGCAGCCCGTTTGATCACAGGTCCGGCTTTGACATTTATTCCCGTCACGGTAATCCATTTTCTTTAATCATCCCCACAAATCCTGCGCCACATCCTCCAACCCCAACTTGATCAACCTGCCTCGTAACGGTCTGCCGGTTTTTTCGTCCCAACCACGATGTTGGTAATATGCAAACAACATCCCCTCCAGGTTGGGGACAAAACCTGCCGAGCCGCCATCGGGCATGGGTGTCATTAATTCTTTTGGCAACTTGTCATTCTGAGCGTTCAATCCCAGACGATTATTGATGGCACGCTTGAGATTCCAGGCACGTTCACCTGCCGTTACCATATCTTCAACAGACCATTCCAGTCCGCAGGCGGCATTGATCAATTGGACCTGCTCATCGGGTTCCACATTTGCAAAGATACACATCACCACCGCGTTGAACACAGTCCGCCAGTCCTGGTGACGTGCAACATTCGCAGCTTTTTCAGCCTGTGCATGACGTTCAAAATATTCGATTCCCAATCGATCGTTCGTATGCCCCCAATCCACAGAGAAATAATCAGACTGGTTATGACACGCCCCGCGCGGGCTGGTTGCGTATGAAAGCGCCATGCCCGAAACGCCACGCGGATCATGATAGGCGACCTCAAGTCCGTTTACCTGCACTGCTTCCTCTTCCGCACCGAAATGCGCGCCAAGACGTTTTGATCCTTGCGCCAGCAGGTCACCGATCCCTTCACGCGAACCAGTCATACGTACGAGCTGTTCGATGGCATCCACATCGCCCCAGTTCAATTCGATACCGCCGGTATCATTTGCCGTGATTATTCCTTTTTCATACAAGAGGAACGCCAAACCGATCGTATTGCTTGCGCTGATCGTATCCATGCCGAAACGGTCACACAACTCACCCAGATCAACAATGGACTCAAGATTATCGTTCAAAAGGTTTGCGCCAAAACCGACCATTGTCTCGTGTTCGGGACCCTTGCGTTTCATCACATCATCAGGGAATTTGACCACACGCCCGCAAGCGATCACACATCCCTGGCACGCACTGCGTCCAACCAATACGGTCTCGGTCATCTTCGAACCGGAGACATTGTCAATGTTCGGGAACGATCCGCTTGAATAATATTTAACCGGCAACGCTCCGAGATACTCCGCATAATTGGCTGCGCCTCCCGTTCCAATCTCTCGGATCACCTTCGCTTCGTTATCATCACGCAGCTTGCGATTCGCTTCCGAGCGCAGTTTCTTATACTTCGAAAGATCGTATACAGGAATCTCGTTCTCGCCATGCACGGCAATCGCCTTGAGATTCTTCGATCCCATGACAGCGCCCATTCCAGTACGCCCCGCCATGCGCCCATGATCACACATGATGGATGCAAAGAGGACTCCCTTCTCCCCCGCCGGTCCAATGACGCAGACTCTTGCGGACTTCTCGCCCACTTCCTCTCTGACCTTATCCTGCGTGTGATATGTATTCATCCCCCACAACTGCGCCGCATCACGGATCTCGAGGCTGTTTCCGTTTAACCAAAGATATACCGGCGCGGACGCCTTTCCGGCAATCCACAAACCATCGTAACCAGCTTTGCGGAGTTCAGGTCCCCAAAAACCTCCAATGTTGGATTCCGCCCATAGTCTGGTGGCAGGACCCTTTCCACAGATAACGAAGCGTCCTGTTGTGGGTCCGGATGTCCCAGTGAGTGGTCCGGTCATAAAAAGCAATGGCGCTTCAGGCGAAAATGGATCCAAATCATGAGTCAGATGCTCATACAAAATTCTGGCGGCGAGTGAAGCGCCGCCGAGAAAGTCCTTTTCCCATTTTTCAGGGATTCGATATTCTTCTGTCCTGCCGGTGGTGAGGTCGATTTTGAGGATGGGTTGCATGGTTGTTTATCGTCCTGAGCGGAACGAAGTGCATTCGATGGATGCTTCGTCTCCGGGACAGACGAACGTTGTCCCTCCGCTCACATCGTCCCGATATTCTTCGGGAGTGCGGTATTCTTCTAAAGAATTTTATCTGTCGCTTCCTGCGCCACACGGACGAAATCAAGCACGGTAGGCACGTTGCGCATCATGTATCCCATATTACCCTTGACCTTCAGCTTGCTTGTCATCATGGCGGTCATCGGGTTTAAATTGCCGGATAAGATGGCGGAAATGTTTCCATAAGTTGCCGTCAATGTAAAAGTAGGGCTTGGGTAAGAGTCGGGAGCAGGCTGGTATTCTGCTTTTCGGCACTTCCCATGCCAAAGGTCCAGATAGAACGTGAGCTGTTCCTTAAGATTCCCTTCAGGCTCGATGAAGAAGAACAGGTCACCCTCCCAATTTTTTGCGATATCCGCGTATCGTTCATCGGAATTCAAATTTTCTTCCAACCCCTTCAACCATTCTTCACTGGGAAAAACAGCGATCATAATCGGTATGCCTCCAGAAGTTTTATGGAGACTATTTTACCATTTGAAAGGAAAGCGCCTACACCTTGACAATTGCAAAAAATAGTCTATGCTTAAGTCTTGAGATGAAAAGATCATTCATCTCGAGGCAATAAAGGACTGCCTCATTCCCATATCCATTTTGGAGGAGAAATGAAGAAGTTGTATAACGTTCTTGTCGTTGCAATGGCTGCAGCCCTCTTGTTAGCTGCATGTGGTGGTGGCGCGGGTGGAGCTCAGGCAGATAATCTGCTGGATGCCGTCAAACAACGCGGTTACATCATGATCTCGACCGATCCGAACTATGAACCGCAGTCATTCCTAAATACGCAGGGCGAACGTCCCGCAGACACCAAGTGCCCGTCAGACGCCCTGACCGCCGCCGAAATGCAGGGCTTCGATGTGGACGTGGCAAAAGGGATTGGTGATGGTCTTGGCGTGGAAACCTGTTTTGCCACACCAGACTGGGATATCATCACCGCCGGAAGTTGGGCTGATAAATGGGATGTCAGTGTTGGATCGATGACAATCACCACCGCCCGCCAGCAGATCCTTGATTTCAGTGTTCCGTACTATTACACACCTGCCATGATCGCGGTCCGCGCGGACGCCGGTATCAATTCCCTGGCTGACCTCGAGGGACAGGCATTATGCGTTGGCACATCCACCACCTACGAATTCTGGCTCATGAACGATATGGAAGGACTTGGTTTGCCCGAATCATCCATCTATCAAAAAGCCCCGAACGTGACCGTCGTACCGCTCCCCACCGACCAGGAATGTGCGCAAGCCATTGCCGCCGGACGCCAGGACTTCGTTGGGTACGTCACTTCTGATACTGTTGTGAACGCCAACCTTGCGGCTGGCTTCCCCGTTGTCAAACTCGGTTCCGCCGTGTACTCCGAGGATCTTGCCGCAGCGTTTGACAAGTCATCCAGCCTGCCCACAGACAGCCTGCGCGCCGAAGTGAACAAGATCATCACCGCCATGCACAATGATGGACGCTTGTCTGCGCTGTCAATCCAGTGGCTTGGCGAAGACCTTACCAAGGTCCCGTAGTTTTCTGGAAACGCACGCTCATGAGGGAGGTGGGATACTCCCGCCTCCCTCATCCAAATTTCCCTCCTATTTTGAAAGGAGTAAGCCTGCATGAGCGCAACTAGGCAATTGGATCCCGTACCGGGAAAAACACACGCTGAACAACTATACGAATCAGATCTACGGAAATCCCGCCAATTCAACATGTGGGTATCCCTTACCTGGGGAGGGTTATTCCTTTTCCTGGTCTTTATATTCAGCGGGCAAAGTTTTCTTGGATTCGAAACGATCGAACTGAATCTCGAATTCATACAGAAAAATTTTCTATACATTGCAGGGGGCTTGGGCGAAACACTACTTGTATCATTCCTCTCAATCACATTAGCGATTATTCTTGCTCTTGTTGCCGCCCTAGGCCGGCTTTCCAAGTTTCCGCCGTTTTATGCCTTGAGCACTTTTTATGTCTCGCTCATCCGAGGAACCCCTCTTTATCTTCAAATTTTCTTTTTCTTCCTTGCACTGCCCCAACTTGGTATAGTTCTTACAGGCAGATTTGCCGGCGTCCTGGCACTCGGGCTCAATTACGGCGCTTATATGAGCGAAATATTTCGTGCAGGTCTTGCGTCAGTAGGGAGAGGACAACGGGAGGCTGCTGTGGCACTCGGTATGACGCCCTTGCAAACCATGAAACGCATAATACTGCCACAGGCACTGCGCTTTGCGATTCCTCCCATCGGCAACGACTTCATCGCCATGACCAAGGACTCAGCCCTCGTTTCCGCCACCGGCTTTGTCCATGAAGTGATGTGGCGTGCTACAAGGGTCGGGCGTGCCCAATTTAACAACCTCGAAGCTCTCATCATGGCAGCGATCTTTTACTGGGTCATGACTATTGTACTCACATACATACAGAGTATTATTGAAGCGCGCCTCGCCAAAGGAGACCGCTAACATGGCACCTATTGTCCAGGTATCACATCTTGATAAATATTTCAGCCTTCTTCACGTTCTGAAGGATGTTTCGATTACAGTTGAGCCGCGCGAAGTGGTTTGTCTAATTGGTCGAAGCGGTTCGGGAAAGAGCACCTTGTTAAGGTGCATCAATTTCCTTGAAGATCCATCGCGTGGCATCATCGAAGTAGACGGGATCCGGGTGGACATAAAAAATGGAACAAACAGGTCACATCGACAGGCAATTCATGAAATCCGCCTGAAAACCGGCATGGTCTTTCAGGAATTCAATCTCTTCCCGCACATGAGCGTTTTAGAGAACGTAATCGAAGGACCAGTCACTGTCAAAGGGATGGACCGCAAGCAGGCCATTGCACTTGCCGAGGAAAACCTCGATAGCGTCGGTCTGCTTTTCAAGAAGGACGAATACCCCAACCGGTTATCCGGGGGACAGAAACAGCGTGTCGCCATTGCACGCGCGCTCACCATGCAGCCCAAAGTCATGCTCTTTGACGAGCCCACCTCCGCTCTCGATCCTGAACTCATCGGCGAAGTCTTGAACGTGATGCAAAAGGTCGCCAAGGATGGTATGACCATGCTGGTCGTGACCCACGAAATGGGGTTTGCACGCGAAGTCGCAGACCGCGTCCTTGTGATGGATGACGGCACAATCGTCGAAGATGCAAAACCTGGAGATCTTTTCAGCAATCCAAAGGATCCGCGCACAAAGGCTTTGATCGAACGCTACCGCACCGGAGAAGGATAAATGCAGCTCGCGATCACTCGCGATGTAAGTCCGCGCTTCAACGAGTGCGAGATCACCCATATAGAGAGAACCCCGATCGATTTGGATATCGCCCGCACACAACATCGGGGATACGTGGATGCGCTCAAAAAACTTGGGTGTGATGTACTGGAACTCCCCGCCGAAGCCGACCTGCCCGATTCGGTCTTCGTCGAAGATACAGCCTTTATCCTGCCAGAGACAGCGGTTCTCACCCGGCCCGGGGCTGATTCACGAAAACCCGAAACCGAGCCCATCGCCCAAGCCTTGTCCCCGCACATCAAACTTCTCCGCTTGCGGGATCCAGCCACACTCGATGGCGGAGACGTGCTTGTAGCCGGGAAACATATCTTTATCGGGCTATCCACGCGCAGTAATGATCACGCCATCAACCAATTGAGGGAAATGCTGAGGGGATATGGCTATTCGGTCACAGGCGTCCAATTGCACGATTGCCTGCACCTCAAATCCGCCATCACCCGCGTGGACGATAACACTCTGCTCATCAACAAGAATTGGGTGGACACGGAGTCGTTCGCTGAATATGAACTGATCGAAGTGGACTCATCCGAACCGCACGCGGCAAACTGCCTGCCAATTGGCAACTCGATCATATTCCCCGCCTCTTTTCCCAAAACACGCATAAAACTCGAAGAACGTGGATACAACATTGTCAGCGTGGAAGTGGATGAACTGGCAAAGGCAGAGGGAGCAGTGACCTGTTGCAGCTTGATATTGGATCGTTGAGCAGAATCAGTTGTCAGCGAATATGGAAACGTCTGGTAATTCAAAGGAAAGAGGCTGTCCATAAGTGGACAGCCTCTTTTTTATCTTTTTGCTTTCTCGTTTCCCATCTTTCATCCTGCAAATCAATCAGGCAGCGCAGATTTCACTGCCGCCAATTGTGTCTGACCGACTGGCTTCTCCTTCGCTTTCTTTCTGAAGAATTCCTTGATCTCCTTTAATTTCAGGGCAGGGACAGGAGCCTCCTCCGCATCAATATCCACGGTTTCATCTGTGAACACCATCATGATGTTAATCTCTGGAATATCTATGCCTTCCAGATTTTTTTCAAGGTACTTCTTTACTGCGCTGACTTCGCTCTCCATTTCAATGTCTGGTCGTCCAATACTGTCCTGCCCGAAAATACGCATATACCCTTGCAGGATTCCACCTCCAGCCATACGCCATCGATTTTTCTTGTAAGCAACCTTTCCACGTTGGTGATAAGGTAACAGCACCCAAATCCCTGCCGGACCGACAAGCAAATGTGATGCGGGTGTCTTGTAGTGATACATCACAAATTCGTTCTGTAATCCCTTGAGTCCCGCGTCCAGTTTTTCATCAGGGCGTGGACTTCGTCCATAGCGGTTGCCCATGTACATACCGATCTGCGTCAGTGTAAAGCCGAGCAGCAACGCAGCAATCGAATAAACGAACAAGTCTGTCCTTGTGAAGGAGATGTACATGCCTCCGCCGAGCACGATCAATGCAGCCAGGCTGGCCCACTGACCGATCTGTCCATTACGTTTAATTAATTTTTCGTTTTTAATGATTTTCATGGTTTCCTTTTTGGGGCACGGATTTTACGGAATTGACGGATGTTTTATAAATTAACGGAAAAGATCAAATCTCTTCCGTGTACTTCGTACAATCCGTGTCCAAGACTATTTCTTCAAACTTTCCTCAATCGCCAACTTCATCGCATCCAATACCTTTGACTCCGCCGCCTCTTTTGCCACCCGGATGGCGTTCTTGATTGCCAGCGCATCCGAACGCCCGTGACCTATAAACACGAGCCCATTCACACCGAGCAAAGGAGCCGCTCCTTCCTCGGATGGATCAAGCAGCTTGCGGACTTTCCCCATTGCAGGTTTGACGAGCAAGCCGCCGATCAACGCCAGCGGACCTCCGCCCTTGATCGATTCCTTTATCTTTTCAATGATCAATTTAGCTACGGCTTCTGTGGATTTCAACAAAACGTTGCCTGTGAATCCATCCGTCACTGCCACATCGGCATGACCGCCGAAAACTTCCTTGCCTTCCACATTCCCGATGAAATTCAACTTTGAATCCTTCAAAAGCGGAAAAGCACCTTTGACCAATTCACTGCCCTTGCCTGCCTCCTCACCATTCGAGATCAAGCCAACTTTCGGATTTTTCACGCCGCGCGCACGCTCCGCGTACACACTTCCCATGATTCCAAACTGCAAAAGATTTTCCGGTTTGCAATCGGGGTTTGCACCAATATCAAGGATAATGCATGTGCCTTTCGCTGTAGGGAAAACCGGCGCAAGCGCAGGACGATCCACACCGCGGATGCGACCCAAGCGAAACAGCGATGTCACCATGCCGGCACCTGTGTTGCCTGCCGTTACGAACGCGTCCGCTTCGCCGCGCTTGACAATATCCAGTCCCACCGCCATTGAGTTCTGGGCGTCCTTGTGACGCGCCTTCATCACAAGATCTTCGCCTTTGTCGTTCATCGACAGAATCTCAGGCGCGTGGACAACACTGATGGGCAGTCCAGCCACATTTTGTGAATCAAGTATCGGTTGAATCTTTGAAGCGTCGCCCGTCAAAATGATCTCCACCCCATATTCACGCGCTGCCATCACTGCGCCCTCCACATCCGGTGTCGGATAATTGTCACTCCCCATTGCATCCAGAACGATCTTTGTCATAATGTCTCCTCTTGTTTTGTGTTTTCAAGCGTGAAGAAAAATGTCGCGCCTTTTCCCAACTCTGATTCTACCCAGATTTTGCCGCCATGCACTTCGACGATTCGTTTTACCAACGCCAGACCGATCCCCGTGCCTTCCGAAAAGGGATCGAGTTTGTTGAATAAACCAAAAACACGTTCATGGAATTCTGGTGCGATGCCAATACCGTTGTCTTTAACGAAGAAGCAGGACGTGCCCTCTCGTACTTCCATGCCAATGAGTATCTTTGGAGTCTTTTGATCGCCCATGAACTTGACCGCGTTGGTGATCAAATTCTGGATGACCTCCATCATACGCACGCGGTCAACATGCACAACGGGGAACTCCGCATCCACCCGAACCTCAACCTGAATCCCCTTCACTTGACCATACACCAGCTCAAGCGTTTCACTGACCAACTCCCCGAACGGAACATCCACTGTTGGGTTCGCAATACGTCCGATGCGTGAGAGTTCGAGCAATTCGTTGAGCAGCCTTTGCATCTTCTTTGTGGCTTCCCGTATCCGGCCGGCCGATCTGGGGATCCGGTCGTATCTTCCCTTTTTTATGTCCTCCTCCAAAAAGCCAAGGAATCCACCGATCGTTACGATCGGACTCTTTAGGTCGTGCGATACCGTGTAGGTAAAGCGTTCGAGTTCCGCGTTTTTTGCCTCCATTTCCTTGAAAAGATTCTCGCGTTCAATCTCGGCTTGTTTTCTTTCAGTGAGATCCGTGATCGCAGCAATCGAGCCGATAATCCTTCCATTCAAATATCGCGGCACCTCTGTGACTAATGCATGGACAGTATGCCCGTCTTTATGCCTCAAACGGGTTTCATAGGTTGTCGCTTCTCCTGCCTGGCGGAGTCCACGTTGATCCACATGGATGCCGGCATCATCTGGAACAGCAAAATGCTCTGAGGGCTCACCGATCATGTCTTCGGGTTCATATCCAAGCATACGTGCAAAGGAAGGGTTCACATATTCATAGATACCGTCAAGCATGGAGACTGAAACGCCCTGCCCGAGTGTATTCATCGCCTGCACGGCAAAATCACGCTCCTTTTGCAGTTCCATTTCAATTCGTTCCCGCTCCTTGATCTCCTCCTGGGCGGAGGTGTACAACCTGGAGTTCTCAAGGGCAATGGAGACCTGGTTGGCGATCCCTTCCAGAAGTCTCAGGTCCGATTCATCATAGGCGTTCAGCGTGTAACTCTGGGAGGAAATCAATCCGATCACTTGTCCGCGTGAAAGCAACGGCGCCGCCATCAGGGACGCGGACATTTTGTTTTCCTTACCCAGGGTCTTCTGATAGGTGATGCCTTCTTCAAGTTCCTCTTTCGTGCGAAGCATTAGAATGGATTTTTCCCCGTTCAGGAAACGGCGCAGAAAACTGTTTTTACTAACAATACCTCTTGTTTGTTCGTAGCGTACGCCACTATCGTACATGATGGGGAACGAGACTTCTTCGACTTCAGGATGATACAAACCTACGAAAAACGCATCCATTGATAAACTTTTCCTGCCTTGCTCATAAACTGTCTCAAGCAAGGCGGGCAGATCCATGATTTTTGAGACGGCACGCCCAACTTCGTTCAGGATTGCCAGTTGCTGTGCATTTTGTTTGACCTCTTCGAGCAAGCGTGCGTTTTGGATTGCCACACCCACCTGGTTCCCGATCCCAACCAGCAATGAAAGATCATCTTCCGTATATGCGTTTAAGGCATAGCTTTGAACGGAAATCACACCGATCACCTGTTCGCCCACTCTTAAGGGCGCATACATCAGGGATGCGGATTTTTTGGCGTCATTTCCCAGCATACCTTTTTTACTGTCTGTAAGTGCCATCTCATCCTCGGTGCGGAGTATGCGAGTTGCTCGACCTCCGTGTAACAGCCCATACATGAAACTGTGAAGTGTTAATTTGTCTGGATCAAGTTGATACTTCGTTTCTTCGTCATACATAAGTGGATAAGTTACCGTATCGTTTTCAGGATGATGTAATCCCACAAAGAAAGCATCCACATTCAAGTGCTTCTTGACTTCCCGATAGATGACTTCCAGCAGGTCGGGCAAGTCGCGCAGTTCGGACACCACGCGCCCAAGTTCGTTCAGCGTGGCCAGATACCCCTCGTTATGTTTTGTTTCGTCCAACAGGCGTGTATTTTGGACGGCGATCGCCACTTGATTTGCGATACCGGATAGGAGATTGAGGTCTTCCTCGTTGTAAGCACTTGGTCTGTAACTTTGAACAGAGATTACACCGATCGGTTCGTTGCCAAAAAGCATTGGTGCAAACATCAGTGACTTGGATATTTTCTTGTCGTCACCGACAATGGGCAGAGATGCATCGCCTTCTTTTGGAGGAGAATCAGACCACTCGTTGATAAGAAGCGGTTGTCTGGTCTGGATTGCTTTTCCCGTGAATGTCCCATCCAGCTCTGCAAAAGACTTTGGTTTCTGTTCCCAGCGCCTGCCTTCATCGTACATGAAAGGGAAGTAAACCTTGTCGCGTTCTTTATCGAACAGGTTAATGAAGAACAGATCAGTAGATAATGCCTCCTGTATTTGTAGATAAACATTTTCCAACAGCGTAGGCAGGTCGGTAAGTGTGGAGAGTTCCCGCGCAATATCGTTCAGGATGGCAAGCCGTTGCGCTCGTTTCCTGGTTTGCTCGAACAAACGCGTATTTTCGATCGCAATGGCAACCTGCTGTGCGATTGCACTAAGAAGCATCAGGTGCTCCTCGTTATAAAGGTTCATTGCATAACTTTGGGCAGAGATCACCCCCACCAAGCGGTCTCCCAATTGCATTGGTGTGATCAGAACGGATGCTGTGTTGCGCGATGGGTCTCCCAGGAGACTGTAACTCGATAAATCATTCAGTTCATTTTCATCTTGATTCCAGATAAACGGCTGCCTGGTTTGAATAACGCGTGATATCAGAGGTGCTTCCTGCAACGCTGCAGGCTTTTCCTCCCACCGTTGTCCGTTATCAACAACAATCGGGTAAGAGACAATATCCGTACTTTCGTCATACAACCCAACGTAAAATACATCCAACGGTATGTGCCGTTTCACCTGATGGTAGATCAATTCCAGTGCTTTTTCCAAATCCTGCAGGCTGGATACAACACTCCCAATTTCGTTCAACATGACCAACTGATCAGCTCGTCTTTGTGCCTGCTCGGCAAATTTTCTGCGTTGGACAGCCTCTTTGGCGAGTTGATTGCGATTTTCTATTAATTCTTCCTGCCGGTATCCTTCAAGCTGATTGCGCTGAATCATAACTATAATGACAAACACCGAAACAATAATGTAAAAGCCAAGGCTGCCACTGATGACAAGGAGAGTCAACTCGCTTCTGATAAAGGGTAATGAGAGGATTACCAGGATATTAGCGAACACAAAAACGATGGTAGCTCGCACAGAGTAGATCAAACTGCTGAGTAACAAAGGCAGGGTAATCCAGATAAAGGCGTTGTTCAAGATGCTGGCACTAGGGTTGGAAGTTGTCAAAGCAACAAGATAGGATGGAAATGACAGAGTGACCAGGAGCACTAATGTTGCAACTTTATGCCAGCGCGTACGCGCGATAAAATAACTTATGATCAATAGAATCAAGGCGGCAAGAGGTGTATTCCCGCCTACGATACGTTCCAGCCATACTCCGAGGGCGCTAATCAAAAGGAAACTCGAAGAAATGATTGACAACCGGCGCTCTGTGGGCGGCAATATTTCAAAGGGCTCTGAAAGGAGTTTCCAGAAATCTTTTATATAACGCGCAAAAAAAAGCAGGAAGGTATTCAATCCAATTCCCTGTTCTCTAGCGAACTCTTCAAGGTGAACTTGAATGTGGAGCCTTTGCCCAATTCCGATTCCACCCACACTCGCCCGTGATGTACTTCGATGATCTTTTTCACAAGTCCAAGTCCTATGCCGGTGCCTTCCACTTCAGGGTTGAGTTTGTAAAAAGTTCAAAGATCCGTTCATGATTCTCGGGCGCAATGCCGATGCCATTATCGCTGACGGAAAAGACGTGCTCTCCCTCTATCTCATCGAATCCGATCTTGATCCTGGGATTCGGCTGATCACCCATAAACTTGACCGCGTTCGCGATCAGGTTTTGCATCACCTGGACAATCCGTACACGGTCTACGTGGACAAAGGGGAAGATCGAGTCAAGCTCCACCTCAACCTGTTTCGCCTTTAGCAACCCATCTGTCGCTTTTAGTGCATCCTGAACGATTTCCTCGAATGGGACATCCGTCGGCGGGTTGGTGATGCGTCCCACACGGGAGAGATCCAGCAATTCATCCACGAATTTTCCCATTGTCTTCGCCGCGGCGTTGATCTGTGAAAAATCCTTTCCCGCCTGTTCAAACTTTCCATCTTTGATGTCTCTTTCCAGATATCCCAAAAATCCCGCCAGCGTGATCAACGGCGTTTTAAGATCGTGTGAAACGCGCACAGCGAAACGGTCCAGTTCCTGGTTCTTTGCCTTCAAACGCACGATCAACTCTTCGCGGTCCCGTTCAACCTGTTCTCTTATAGCGATCTCCTGTTTCGCGCGCGCCAGATTGTGATGTAAGTTTCTGGAAAGGCGGTATACAGCATTGCCTGCGATCAGCATGATAATGATTGCTACCGGGATATCATGAAGGTTGAACCAATCAATGGGAACCGGGGTATACCATCGGAAATATTGTCCAAAACCCAGCCATCCGACGCACAGGATGACAAGCAGGGTAAGCATGATCATCCGTCCACGCAGGATCAAACCAGCCACGATCAGAATCACCGGGAAGCCAACCAGCGCAACATCGTACAACCCCTGACCATAGGTTGCCAGCAGGGTAATAAGGATGATGATGGTCACGGATAAAAGAGTGCTGGGGGCTGATACTGACTCCTGCTTCAGCAGACCTATGGATACCAAAACAGGCACAATCGCCACCGATGTGACGAGAGCTTGAGTTGAATATCCCGTCAGCAGATATGCGGGAATCAAAGCAAGCAGCAGGAATAACTTGGTCAATGCCACCCATCGGACCGTGTTGATGATCTCGGTCTTATCTTCGTCAGAATTTCTTCGCAAAACGGTCGAAAGAGGTTCCACATAGGGGGGAGCTTTTTTCATATTACAACCTGATCTCCTGACGGTCTGCCAGTGTGAAAAGAAAAGTCGAGCCTTTCATCAATCCATCTGACTCTATCCAGATCTTGCCTCCATGCACCTCAATAATCCGTTTTACCAGAGCCAGCCCAATGCCTGTGCCTTCAGTGTTCGCATCCAGTTTATTGAAGAGACCAAATATCCTTTCCTGTTGTTCAGGCTCGATGCCGATACCGTTATCGCGCACAAAGAACACTTTCTTTCCGTTGTCATTCCTCACACCGATCTCGATGAGCGGATTTTTCTGTTCGCCCATGAACTTCGCGGCGTTATCCACCAAATTTTGAACGACCTCGACCAGCCGCACACGGTCACCAAACAAGGATGGAAGATCCGCCTCTACTTTGACCTCAACCTGTTTCTCCCGCAATCGTCCTTCAACCACGCCCAGGGCTTCGTCCACGATTTCTTTGAAGGGAACAGTTTCCGGCGAATTCATGAGGCGTCCGATCCGCGAGAGTTCGAGCAACTCACTGAGCAGTCTCTGCATCTTGACGACCGCTTCGGAAATGCGCAAGACATCCCGGTTGACCCTTTCACTGTCACCTTTTTCAGCATCCTGTTTCAGGTAGCCTAGAAAACCAGATATCGTCACCAATGGCGATTTCAAATCATGGGATACGGTGTAGGTGAAATTTTGCAATTCCTCGTTCTTCGCCTGAAGTTCGTTCAACAGTTGATCGATCCTCGAGATGTCGTAGAATGTATATAGATGGCAGGCTTCTCCTGCAATGGAGACGCTCACTGCCGATAATAATCCGATCCCGATCTCTCCATTTTTCCGGCGGAATTCAGCCTTGTATTCATCCACATATCCCTTTTTCTCAAGGGTATTGATAACGAAATTGCGGTCTTCCTGGTTAACCCAGATATTAAGATCTTGTCCTGCTCTTTTTCCGATCGCTTCTTCACGCGAAAACCCCGTCACCTTGCTGAACGCGTCATTCACATCAATGAGGGCATAGTTCGTAGTGTTGCTGATCGCCATGCAGACATAGGTGTGATGGAACGCGTGCTGGAATTTCTCCTCGGAAGCGCGCAGCGCAGCATCTGCTTGCTGGCGCTCGATGGCTGTGCCCAAATTACCCGCGGCTGCAACTAGCGCGTCGATTTCAGCCTGCGACCAAGGCATTTCATGGACAAAATCATCGAACCCAATAATGCCCCACCAATCTCCGTTCACAACGACCGGCATGTCCAACAGGGTCTTCAGACCGCGCTCTTCAAATACCCTCTTCCAAAATCTAGGGTACTGTTTGCTGCTTCCATAAAATGGCTTTCCGCCGCTCAGGTTTGTATACCAATCTTCCAGTCCGGACGTAACGGGATTCAATCGCGAGTTCTGATAAACAGGATTATCCAATTCAGGTGTTAAACCAGCAGCCACCCACTCATATTTTTGTGAAGTAAGCATGACCTCATCAGAGCCCATATGATTTTCAAAGATATAAACATGGCTGGCACCGGTTGCCTCCCCTAGAAGCCTCAAAATCGTATTGATCTCATCCCGCCAATTCAATGACTTGAGAAGCAATTGGGCGGTTTGGGCTACTGCACCCAGGATCGTCTCCCGCTGCTGTAGAGCCTGTTCCGCTTTTTTCTGCTCCGTAATATCAATATACACACCGTGAACGAACTGCGGCATGCCCACGTCATCCTTGACAACAGATGCCTCATCCCGCACCCAGACCCATTGCCCATCCTGTGTTCGCAGGCGGTATTCGCTGATTATCCGTTCGCCGGTCGTTATGTATCTTTCAAGTGCGTCCAACACGTTTGGCAGGTCTTCAGGGTGCACCAGTTCCTGCCAAAACCCCGGTTTGCTCATCCACTCTGCCGCTGAATAGCCAATAAGATTTTCTATCTGCGGACTAATATATAGCGGGTTCCCGTCCAGATCTGCAGTGTCACGGTATGTGACAACCGTTGTCTGCTCCACCATGGTACGGTATAACTCCTCCGTCTCACGTAATACCTTATCGATCTTCTGCTTTTCACTCAATTCCCGCTGAATGTCGATCGCGTTGTTTCGAAGTGTCCGTAAAAGAATCTGTACTGCAAATGCCGTGATTACGAGAATAATGCCAACGATGAAAAACTGCCTGCCAAAGATTTGTTGAGGATATTGTGGCTGATACAAGCCCGACATTCCCCCGAATACCAGCCAGGCAACACAACCGAGCACCAAAACGGTCAGGTACGATGTTGAATTTCTTCTGAGAACTAAACTGGCAATGATGAGTATGGCGGGATACGCTGTCACACCTATGTCATATATCCCATTCCCGGTCGTTGCCAATGCGGTGACGAGAAAAGTCAACGAAACGGCAAGGAGACCGCCTGCCGCCTCCGTATTGTTTCGATAATTTAGACCCAACGCTGCGAGAATCGGGAGGATGCCAATTGTCATGAGAATACTCTCTGATGTCATCCCCTCCCTGGAATACATCATAAGCACGCTAACTTGACCAGCTAATACCAGTAAAGAAATCCAATATAAGACAGACTTAATTGTTGATGCGTTCGCCAACGGTCCGGTAATGAGAGGGTTCCTGGATTCATCCATCAATAATGCCTTGTTTCCAAAATATATTTACCAAAGAGCCTTGCTTGACAACCTCATGAAGGCGATTATAATACGCCGTGCTTGGGCGCTGGTGCTGGAATTGGCAGACAGGCATGGTTGAGGGCCATGTGCCGCAAGGCGTGGAGGTTCAAGTCCTCTCCAGCGCACACGATAAAAAAATCCCCATAAAAGGGGATTTTTCGTTATTCGGTGTCACCCCACTTAAACGTGGTCAAGATACCCATTGTTGAGCGAGTTGCAGCATAGCCGTCGAAGGTCTACCACGCCGTTGAGG
>CAYTDB010000013.1:0-2301 GCA_964436455.1 uncultured Anaerolinea sp.
CCATCGTGGTTGTATTGTGCCGTTCCGTTCTGCGGCTCGATGTATCCCTGATGCACCATCTTGGTGTTGAACTCACGTTCGACGATGAACTTCGCTTCCTTGAATCCTTTTTCAATATCGCCGCTTTCATTCTGTCCATGCCATGCGACGTTGGTTGGCGCCTCACCCTTCTTGCCAAATTCATCGGTGCGCAAGTCATCCAGTAAAATGGGACTCCCTGACTCCATGGCTTTTCTCACATCCAGAACAGGAGTCAACACCTCATACTCGACTCTGATCAAGTTCAGCGCTTCCTGCGCGACGTGGAGGTTGGTCGCTGCTACGGCAGCCACCGCATGCCCGAAGTAAAGGACCTTGTCGCGTGCCAGCACATTGTTGCTTTGATATTTGCGGTCAATGACGCTTTCACCCAACTCCACGATCTTGCTTTCCAGGTCAGGGAAATCCTTGGCAGTGATGACAGCGTGTACGCCGTGAAGTTTTTCCACCTCACTCGTATCAATCGAAATGATCTTCGCATGCGCATGCGGACTGCGCAACACCGCGCCGTATAACATGCCCGGCAAACGGATGTCCGCACCGTACGCAGCTCTACCCGTTACCTTATCCACGCCATCATGCCGCAATGGGGAAGTGCCGATGACTTTGTAAACATTGGGGTTGTCTACGGTTGCCATTTATTTGCTCCTTACTTGTTGTGTAAGTTCGCTATGACCATTGACGATGGACGATAGACAATAAAATGGTCCAAGGTCAATGGTCTATCGTCAGTTAAACATCTGCCGCATCCAACACGGCTTTCACAATTCGGTCATACCCCGTGCAGCGACATAAATTCCCAGCCAGCCATTCGCGGACCTCGTGTTCGCTTGGGTCAGGATTCTGGTCGAGCAATGCCTTGCTCGCAACGATGAAGCCTGGGGTACAGTATCCGCATTGCAGGGCGGCGTGTTCGATGAATTTCTGTTGCAGGGGATGCAATCCTTCGGGGGTGGCAATGCCTTCAATGGTTGCGACGTTCCGTCCTTGAATCTCCACCGCCAGCACAAGGCACGAATTGACCAACGCACCATCGAGAATGACATTGCATGCTCCGCAGTTGCCGTTGTTGCAGCCTTCCTTTGCACCCATGAGACCAAGAGTCTCACGTAGGACTTCCAATAAACTTTGTCTCGGCTCGCACAGGAATTCCACTTCTTCGTCGTTGATCGTGGCTGTGACATGAGTCTTGTTAGGCATGTTGACCTCCTGCACGTTCGATGGCTTTATCTAAAGCGCGTTCCACTAGAACCGCGACTAAATGCTTGCGATGTTCGGCTGTCCCGCGTAAGTCTGTGATGGGCTTGGCGATCTCTTGTGCCATACGCGCCGCTTCTTTGACGTTTTCGCGGGTACTCGCTTTCCCTGCGAGAAACGCTCCTGCTGCTGAGGCAAGCAGCGGCGTGGGGGCGACCGCGCCAAGCGCGATCCGTGCGGAGATGAATTGTTTTCCATCCGCATCTAAAACCACGGATGCACCTGCACCGACCACGGCGATGTCCATTTCGTTGCGCGGGATGAAGCGCAGATAACTTGCGCCGAAATTTTCTTCTGGAACGGGAACACTAATGGAGGCAAGCAGCTCGCCCGACTGCAAGGCGTTCTTTCCAGGTGCGATACAAAACTCCTCAACACGTAGTGTGCGCGTGCCGTTTGGTCCTGTGATATGACAAACCGCCTCATGCACGATCAACGCTGGGATCGAATCTGCGGCGGGCGATGCGTTGCAGAGATTACCGCCCACACTCGCACGGCTTTGAATCTGGACACCACCGATAAGGTGAATCCCATCTGCGAGACCTGGGTAGTACTTGCTTACATTTACATCGCTGCAAATTTTTGAACAGGATGCTGCCGCACCGATGCGAAGTCCATTTTTGGAATCAAATGTAACTTGTGTGAGTTCTGGGATGTTCTTGATGTCAATGACAAGTTTGGCTTTGCGGCGACCTTCACGTAACTGCACGATCAGGTCCGTGCCGCCAGAAAGAATCCGTGCATCCCCTTTTTTGCCTGCAAGAAGAGTGACGACCTCTTCAGCGCTTTTTGGCGCTACATAATCAAATGAATGCATGGCACCTCCGACTGGTTGGATTAATGTACGCGATTATACCCTTCTGGGTATGTTTATATACAGGCAGGCTGAATAGAAACACTGACTTCCAGATGTACCTATCCACTTGGGTACACTTTCTCTATTTCCTTGATGCCAAACTGCTCTTCAATCCTCTTGGGAAGCCAATCTGATATTCTGTTTTAGCA
>CAYTDB010000013.1:2401-72507 GCA_964436455.1 uncultured Anaerolinea sp.
TGATCGTATGGATCATCCGGACAGGGATCATCCGCATCGGGAACCCCATCTCCATCCGAGTCCACAGAGCCAGGATCTCCGAAGCATTGATCGTATGGATCATCCGGACAGGGATCATCCGCATCGGGAATTCCATCTCCATCAGAATCTAGATCATTATCCGTTTCAGAACATCCAAAGTTCTCTGGCAGGCCCGGTTCATCCGGGCAATAATCAAATTCGTCATCGATTCCATCCCCGTCCGAATCGAAACCTGAACCTTCACCAGGACATCCATAACTTTCAGGCGGCCCGGGCTCGTAGAGGCAGAGGTCAGAATCATCTGCTGTTCCATCCCCATCGTAATCCGATTCAACACCTTGAGGGGGACAGCCGCCATCCTCTTCAAAACCAAACTCAAACGGGCAGATATCGAGATCGTTGGTCATCCCATCGCCATCTGCGTCATCAAATGAAATGGGGCAGCCGCCATTCTCAACGGGACCGGGCTCATAAATACAATTATCGTATATGTCAGGAACTCCATCTTCATCGATGTTCATGGTTTCCATGGGACAACCATTGTTTTCAACAGACCCTGCAGCATATGGGCAGGCATCGATGTCATTCGTGATTCCATCGCCGTCTGCGTCATCAGCAAAATATGGACAACCGTTAAAATCCACTGATCCGGGTTCGGAAACGCAATAATCGTATTCATCTGGAACACCATCTCCGTCGATGTCACTGGTGGTGTAACAATCTAGGTCGTATGGGCCACTACAATAGCCGGAATACGGGTTGTAAGTTCCTTGGAGGAAATAGAGATAACTGTTATCGATGCCAAAGAAGAATTCTGGTTCTTCAATAATAAAATAGTACCAGTCGCAATCAGTGCAATCGCCATAGATAAAATAGCTGGTAAAGAAATCGAACTGATCCAGCATGCTGTCAAAACTGAACATGCCGTCGGACAACTCGGCCAATTGCCCATTTGGATCTTTGATCGTAAAATCACTTTGTGCGAGAAGCGTATTGTTCAGGTAGATGTATACCGTATAGAAACCCGGCGGTACGATGTATAGACTGCTGTAGGATGGACTTAGTGTAATGTTGACAGTGCCATCTTCCTGCTGACCGTTCCACTTTTCGCTGAAGCCCCAGGAGGGTTCTTCGATCCCGTTTCGATATGTCACTATGGATAACAATTGACCTGGTTGTATTCCGTTATATTGGATTTCCAGATCCAATTTGTAGACGTATTCATTATCGAGTGTCATGCTGGGATTGACCGCTTGAATATCGATACGGGCTGTCGAGGTGGATGAGTTTTCCTCCGGGATGTCAAACTTAAGAGCGATCGCAGTTGACCTCAGTAGGCTTGCCAACTCATCAGCTTTTTCCTCGACCTTTTGTGGATCCAGTATGCTTTTCTTGACCGGAGATTCCACATCATCGTCCTTGAGGAGTTCAACAAGTTGATCATATTGGTGCGCAGCTTCATTGAGCAACCACCATATTTCAGCCGCGGCATTATTGTTGCCCGCTTCCCTTGCCTTGTTAACCTTTTCGGTGGCTTGTTCCAGTAGGATAACTGCCTGTTCCGATGCACCTTGCATGTTGCCGTTGGCAACCGTCGCCATAATTACTTGCTGGCGCAGGGTGATATTGTCAGGAGAATTATCGAGGGCTTTAGCGCCTGCCTCAATCGCGCTGGCAAAATCACCAACATAAAAGAAGGCTTGAACAAGGCTGGCATCCACTGTGGGGTCATCCGCGAATCCCGCTTCTCTAGCCAGCTTATAATCTGCAATTGCTTCCTGGAAGTTCTCCATTCGGCTGTGGACTTGAGCTCGGAGCAGATATGCCCGCCCATAAGGGGTGTCCGAGTTTCCCAATTCGATAGCTTCATTTAACTTCGTGAGTGCTTCTTCCCAGAGCTTTTGATCGATCAGGCTGGCGCCCTCTGCGTAGGCAGTGATGGCTTCAGTTGGACGTTCGATCACTGGAGTTCGAGACTCCCAATAGGCCCACGCGCTAATGATGACCACCAACAGGGTTCCTGAAACGGCAAATACCAAAGTTGGGACGCGGGCCTTGGTCATCAACGCCAGACCGAGAAGAAAACCTGCCACAGCCAACAAGGTCAATTGCAATGTATAGATGCTGGACTTGTCGTCCCAGGCAGAAGCTGTCTCATTGGCAGCGAGTTGTTTTTCCTCAAGTTCATACACTTCTCTGCGATATTCATCAGCTTCATAAAGGACCAGATTCACCTTTCCAGTTTCGTGGTTGAAATATCTGGGATCGAAGAGGTTGCTTGTTTGAGTGATGGCATCCTTCAGCTCTGAATAGGTTCTGACAACGTCTTCCTCGCCACGATGTTTGGCGGACAGCATCTGAACATCATACTGATACCATAATTGATATACGGTGCCGAAGGCATGAGTGACATCTGCCTTGCCGCTGATCTGGGCCCCGATTGCTTGATAGTAGTACTGTTGTTCTGCGACATAGGCTTTGTTGGATGCGGTGGATGCTTCGCTCTCCAGTTTGGTGATGAGCGAGCCAAGGACGGCAATGATGGCGACGATCACTGCAATGATGATATTGATGCGCCGGTTGAAAGTTTCGGTGGTTCCTGTTTCTTGTGACATGGTTATCTCCCTTCCATGCTTAGCATGTGAACGAGAATTCCAGGCTGAACGAAGAGCCGCCAGAATTGAATACTTCAATTTGATAAATCATCTTTTCGCCCGTTACCAGGGGAATGGAGTCGTTGAAGGCGTTGGCTTCTGCTGGTAGTTCAGCGACCACTTCTCCGTTACGAATGATCCGGTACCCAAGTTCATTTGCGGCAGTGTCGGTCCAGAGTAGATTTATCCCCATGGATTTCTTGCTGGTGCTGCAGAAAAAATCCCATTTATCAACGGATGGCGCCAGAGGAGGCGGGACGTCCAGATCAGGGGTGAATGTTGCTGTCGTAAGCATTGGTGTCATTGTTTCAGTCGGGAAGATCGTTACTGTGGGAAGAGGAGTTGATGTGTGCTTTGCAGCAGGCAACTTAACGGTTGCTGATATCATCTCCTCTTCGGCTTCAGAGGGAATAGGTAGATTATCCAAGCTTGGCTTCCAATTTATCATCCCCAAAATGACACCTGTAACCGCTGCGCTATATCCAATCACAACAAAACTGAGCAAGGTAAATTTGTTCAACTCCTCCACCGTGGAGATGATCGCAAAAAAGAACAATGAAACTGCCAATATTATCAGGGCAACCTGCATCCTGCTCACCTGTCTATCATACTTTGCCCCCCGCTCCTTGAATGTATTTGGATTTGTATCAAGTTTGCGGCTTTCGGTTGCGTTTAATTGCCCCAATTCCTCCTGGATGTTATAGGACCCATCCCGGTTGATGAACTGGTTGGGGAATAGTTTGAGATTTGAAAGATAAAGGGATTCCAATTCATTCCTTTTTGTTGTGAGTTGTGTGATTAATTTATCATCAACAGGTTCTGCTCGGTGTGCCTTGTCCAACTGCGCAGAGACCAGCTTGTACTGTTCAAAATAATTTTTATATACCAGAAATGCGCGATAGTCTTCGTAGGCTTTCAATGTGATCGTTGATGAAATTTTTTGACGATTCAACTCGGCGCGTTGCGCTCTTGAATACTCACCCGATGCCATCCCTGAGACATTTCCCATCTGCCAGCCTAATAGACCGCTGAACAAGGTCAGGATGGCGATTGTGAAAGAAACTATGGTGCTAAGACGGGAATAAAAAATTTGACCCATTCTCTCTCCTTGAGGGAGCGTTCCCATTTCAAGTTCCAATGAAATTTATAGAAAACACTCATGCTACGTATGTCAAAAAGGAAAAACACAGGCAAATTATAACAAATATCTGCCCATTTTTATGGTTTTTGTCACTTTTCAGCAGGGCGAAAGAATCTGGAGATTCTTGGAGCTAAAGTCTACAGACCTCAGAGCTTTCAAAAACTCGGAGGTCCCGTTGTCTACTCTGCCTCTTCTTCCTGTACCCCAAATATTTGATCGATCTGTCTCAGGATTTCAGGCGTCAGCTTTGGAGCGATCTCAGCCGCCTTTATATTTTCCTGCAACTGACTGATGCGACTCGCTCCCGTAATGACCGTGCTCACAAACGGATTCTTCAAACACCACGCCAGCGACAACTGCGAGATCGTGCATCCCAATTCTTTCGCGATGGGCTCCAACCCCTGCACCTTGTTAAGTCTCTCTTTATCGGTGACCATTTCGGTGAACCAATCCATCTTCATGGTTCCTGCGCGGCTGTCCTGTGGAATACCTGCATTGTATTTGCCGCTCAACAATCCCGACATCAATGGGCTGAACGTTGTCGCGCCGTAGCCGTATTCCTTATAGAATCGGGCGAACTCACCCGCAAAGCGTCCGCGCTCGAACAGGTTGTATTCGGGTTGTTCCACTACAGGCTTGTGTAAATGATGCTTCTCCGCAATCGCGATCGCTTCCACGATCTCTGCCGCTGACCACATCGATGTACCCCAATACATTGCCTTGCCCCACTCGATGATATTGTGCATCGCCCAAACAGTTTCCTCGATCGGCGTGTTTTTATCTGCGCGATGGCAATACAGCACGTCCACGTATTCCAGCTGGAAGCGCTTCAATGAACCATGAATGCCTTCGATCAAACGCTTGCGATTGAGCGTGTTGCTTTCGTTCACACCATCATGCAGCCCCCAATAGATCTTCGTCGTTACAAGATAACTTTCTCGGCGCCATCCCAACTTCTTGAGCGCCGCACCCATCACCTCTTCCGATTTGCCTCCTGCATATGCTTCTGCATTATCGAAGAAGTTCACACCTGCATCATACGCCGCTGCCATGATCTCTGCCGCCGCGTCCACATCCACTTGATTCTTGAACGTGATCCATGACCCGAGCGACAACTCGCTGACTTTAATTCCCGTCCGCCCCAAACTTCTGTATTTCATGTACTGCCTCCAATTGATATTTGATCTTGCAATTATAATCTTCCCATGCGCCGCATTCTGCGTTCTGCCTTCCTTTTTTTCTGCCTTCTGTTTTGGACTGCTTGCGCCACTCAACCGGCTGCATCCACGCCCAAACCTGTGACCCTCATCCCATACCTGACCGCCACCCAAGCCACGCCTCCATTGCCTACCGTTCAGCTGGTTTCTGCACAGACGCCTTTACCCACATCCACGCCTTTCATCTATACCGTCCAACAGGGAGAGACCATCAGCGGCATCGCGCTCAAATTTGGTGTGTCCATCGATGAATTGATCGCCATCAATCCTGAGGTTTCGCCCAATGCCATGTCCATTGGCACAACACTCAAGATCCCAGGCAACCCTCAAAATCCTACTGGTGAATCAATACCAACTCCTGCTCCATTCACGGTGGAACAGATTCAATGTTATCCAACGACGAATAGGGGAATGTGGTGTTTCGTCCTCGCTCACAACGACTTTTCCGATTTTTTGGAAAATGTCAGCGCCCAAGTGACATTGATTGATGCCGACGCGAATTTCATTGCAACACAAGTTGCATTACTTCCATTGAACATTTTCCCACCGAACACGTCTTTACCTCTTTCCATTTATTTCCCTCCCGATATACCTGTAGACGCAAAACCCCAAGCCCAAATCCTGACTTCCATTCGGTTGTTGCCAAATGACGCACGTTATTTGCCTGCCACAGTCAACAACACACTCGTGCAGATCAATGCGGGCGGTCACCTTGCGAACATCACTGGCGAAGTCCGATTGCCGATGGAATCAAAAGCCGCGACACAAACCTGGGTCGCGGCGGTGGCATACGATGAAAGCGGACGAGTCGTTGGCGTCAAGCGCTGGGAGGGCGGGGGAATCCAGCCCGGGGGGAGTCTACAGTTTGAGATGACCGTAGCAAGCCTTGGCGGAGTCCTGACGAGGGTTGAGTTTGCGGTGGAAGCCAGACCATAGACGATGGAAGGTTGACCGTCTATGGTCTATCATCTATGGTCAATGGTCTATTTCCCATCCAACCACATATATCTTTCAATTGGAATGTCGATGGGTGTCAGCACATATCCCTTCACGTAGGGTTTGACAAGCTCATAATCGAGATAGTGAACCGTGAATAATGCAGCGGCATCGTCCACGATCATCTGTTCAGCTTGCTGATACATCTCGATGCGCTTGGTTACATCCTGTTCGATACGGGCTGTTTCAAGCAGCGAATCAAGTTGAGGGTTGGAATAACCGCCGTTGTTTTGATTCGAGCCAGTGTAGAAAAGCACATCTGCAAAGTTTTCGGGATCAGGATAATCGGCACACCAACCGCTGCTGGAGAGTTGCCCGTGATTGCCTGAATAGATCTGCTCGAGATAAAAATTCGGTTCAAGGTTTTCAACGGTGATCGTGACGCCGAGATTCTTCTTCCACATATCTGCCAGTGCCGCGACATCTGCTCCGATATTGCTTCCAATGCCTGAATCGGTGAAAACTATGGGCGGCAGGTTGGTTCCATATTTCGATTGCTTCAGAAGTTCACGCGCCTGTTCGAGGTCATAGGGCAACCCCTGCAGTGCGATATTGAACCCTGGCAAGCCTGGCGGGTACACCCCAATCGCAGGCAGGGCGTGACCATTCATCACGACATCAATATATTGCTGGCGATTGAACGCCATCGAAAATGCCTTGCGCACGTTGATATCATCGAAAGGCGGCTGTGTCGAATCGAATGTCACATAGCCCGTACAAAGTGATACACCTGTGCGTAATTCATTGAAAAGTGGTTCGGTTGGGTCAGTGAAGCGCTCAATGGAATATACGCCCGTTATATCCACATCCCCAGTTTCATATAAGCGCTGGCTGTCTCCTGAATACAAGTTGACGACAACATATGGAATGGACGGTGCACCGAGATAAAAGTCTTTGTTGGCTTCATACACGATTCGTTGGAAGGATGTCCACTCGGTCAGGCGATACGGTCCTGTGCCATTCGGATCGCGATACCATTCGCTGTCACCTTCCACATTATCTTTATCCAGTAGAAACGAGGTGGGGTAGGTGAGTTTCAGTAGGAAATAAGGTTTTGGCGCATCGATCCTAATTTGCAGCGTGTGATCATCGAGCGCCTTGATGCCTTCGATATGGTCGGTTTGCCCAGCTGCATATTCATGGATGCCGACGATGTCGCCAAGATAGGTCAGCGCGGTTTCAGATGCAAGTGCAGGGCTGGCAGCGCGTTCGAGTGAATATACAAAATCCTGCGCGGTGACGGCACGCCCATTATGAAACTTCGCATTCTGGCGCAGATGGAAAGTGTATGTCATACCATCATCGCTGACATCCCAACTCTCCGCGAGGTCAGGGGTTAGGTTGAGTTGCGGATCAAACGAGACCAGTCCACTGAAGACGCGCTTGTCGCCTGATCCATACGTTGTATGCGGATCGTATTGTCGTGGATTGGTAGACTCGCCTCCTTCCAGGACGAGCGCCTGATTCAGCGGAATATCCGTCTGCCACGCTGACGCGTTTCTTGTGCTGGCAGATGTGACGGTTGCGATCCCTATTGCAATAATCACTAAAAAAATCAAGGCATGTTTTCTAGCCATTCTGCCCTCCTTTGCGATTTTGTGTACGGATAAAGATGCCAAGGGCAACCACTCCGATGATCAGCAGGAAAAGACAACAGAACCCAAGCACGAAAAGCGTCAATGCAAGAGGAGGTCCACTTCGGGTTGTTGTTGGGGGTTCTGTTACAGGTTCACTCAGAGATGATGTGGGGATGGGTGTCGGCGTGGAGATTTGGTTTACAAGCGGCGCACCTGAGATGGGCACAATGGTTGGAACATATGTTGGCGTTGGTTGTGCAGTAGGTTGTGCAGAGACGGAACGGGGCGCGGCGCCGATCCCTGCCCTCCACGCATCCTCAAGTCCTTCGATATCGAAGTCATAGGTGTCCTTAAGTGCATCTTCAAGTGCCGTGCCATCGCGCAGGGCGATGAGAAATGACGTCATCTTGTTCTGCCCATACGTCTCAATGAGGAACTTGACTATGCTGTACGATTGACTGTAGGACAGGTACGCCTTGCTCGGTACTTCGGAAAAACCTGTGCTTAGTGAACGGACGGTAAGCAATGTATCATTTTTGATCGCGTCATCCAGTTGTTGTTGAGATGCTGAATCCAGTTTGCCTTCGCTGTATACGGCAAGCCCTTCTACGAGCCATGTTGGCATGCTGCTGAGACAGGAGAATGTTTGATGACCTACGAGTACATGTGTCAGTTCGTGGACAATGGCGTCACGCCCCCATACCATATCGGATTTTGAAATGCCAAGAATTACGATATCGAAATCAGGAAATGCCTGCCCGCCTGTCCAGGATGATTCGTAGAGAATGGCATCGCCCAAGTCGCTTGTGTTGGCGTAGATGTAAAGGTCAATTGGTGCTTCAGCAATCAAGCCAGATTGTGTTTTGTTAAATTCCAATCCCTTTTGTGCTGCGTTGAGCAAATCTTGTGCGAACGCCTGATCGCCAGAATAATAATGAAGATTGAGTTTGTCGGCGGTAATGGTTTTCCAGTTGTGTTCCGAATCCAGCCAGGTAACTGACTGTCGGTTGGAAACAAACTCCTTGCCGGTTTCGTCAGTGTAGCGCCATTGCCACCAGATGGTTGCTCCAGGCGGGAGGGAACCGCTTTGGCGCATTTCCCATGTCCATTCAACGTTCACGGATTTGCCGGGGCTGAATTGCGGGAAGGCTTTGGCGATCACTTCGCCGCAGGTGAGCTGGTCTGTGCCGTATTCAAGAATGACAGATGTAATACTGTTCGTTGGCGCGCTAATCTTTGCGCTGAACATGATTGAAAGGGGGAATGAAAGAGTTGCCCGATCGTTTGTCACATCTGCCTGAGGGGAGGCAAAGGCTGTTTGTATAGGAAGCAGGCTAATGGTAAGGAGGAGCGTTAGCAGGGTTAGAATCCGTCGCATATTGAGTCTCCTGTAAATAGTGAAGGAGTCTATCATGTTGTGTAGTCACCTTCCAGACACTTTTCAATTCGCATATCTTTGTTTGACGCTTGTATACCTTGCAAGTATAATCTTTTTGTTATTCCCGTTCTGGGATGTTTTGTTGAGGTGTCAATGGCTCTTCGTGGAAATTTACGCGACTTTACGATTACACAATTACTTAATCTGATCAATCTTGCTCATAAGACCGGCACACTCGTTGTGGATGGTCCGAGTGAGCAGGCTTTTATTTCCTTCCGCGAGGGGAAACTGGCTTATGCGCGAGTGGGTCAGGAGGATGGTTCTCTTGCCACAGTTCTGCACAAGGCGAATCGGTTAACGGTGAATCAGTATCGTGCGATTGTAGAGCGTGCAGGAAAAATATCCGATAAAGAGCTTGGTTTGTTATTGATCAATTCGGGTTACCTGACACAGGAAGAGATCCTTGCCAACCTGCAGGGTTATTTTACAGAAGTGGTGCGCCGCCTGTTTACCTGGGTGGAGGGTAGGTTCCGTTTCGAAGCAGATATGTTGGCGCCCGTCGACCGCATCAATGTCCGGCTCGATCTTGAAAATATTATTATCGAAGGCTCTCGCCAGTTGCGGGAATGGGAACAACTTTCGGATGAAATTCCCAGCCTTGAGATGGCGTTGAAGTTCACTGACCGTCCGCTCAAGAATGTGAACTTGAGCGTGGAGGAATGGCGCGTGGTCTCTTTCATCAATCCCAAAAACACGATGAAGCAGATCGGGCAGACCAACAAGATGAACGATCATGAAATTCGCAGGATCGTTTATGGTCTATTACAGGCGGGCCTGGTGGAGATTATCCGCCCCGAGGGTGTTGTCATTCAACAGAGTCCGAAGATGTTCCCAATGCAGGTTAAAGAGGAACAGAAATCATTGGTTAATAAATTGATCGGGCGTATCAAGACGCTATAGTTATTCAGGTGGAAGGATTAGAAATCATGCAAACTGTCAAAATGGTTGTTACAGGTCCATTCAGCGCAGGTAAGACGGAGTTCATTCAATCTGTCAGCGAGATCGATGTAGTCTCGACCGAGCGTAAGATCTCGAACAAGGCGGAACAATCCGTAAAGGAAGCCACCACCGTCGCGATGGATTTTGGACGCATCACCGTTGACGAGGACCTGGTTCTTTATTTGTTTGGTACACCGGGTCAGAAGCGTTTCGACTTCATGTGGGAAATCCTTTCCGAGGGCATGTTGGGTTTTATCGTCATGGTGGATAGCACCCGCCCTGAGACTTTTCGTGAAGCGCGTTCGATCCTTGAGACCTTCCGCGCGTATGCGCCCACGCCTTATGTTGTCGCGGCGAACAAGCAGGATATGGAGGATGCCTGGGATATGGACGACATGCGCCACGCCTTGCGGCTTGAGGAAAAGGTCAAGTTCCTTCCATGTGTTGCCACGGATAAGGAAACTGTGAAGTCTGTCCTTCTCGAATTGCTGTACAGTATTCTGGCTGAAATGGGATAGGGGAGACGTCCGTTGGTAGGAAGCCGTGTCTTCAATTACCACTGATCAAGGTATCGTTCATTACGAGGTATATGGGCGCGGTAAGCCCGTTATTCTGTTGCATGGCTGGCTCGGTTCGTGGGGCTTGTGGCAGGAGACAATGGCGTACTTGGGCAGGTATTATCGCACCTATGCATTGGATTTTTGGGGTTTTGGGGAGTCGGGTAAAAAGCGCGACACCTATGCAGTACAGGACTTTGTCAGCCTCGTCAATCAGTTTATGGAACAACTTGGCATCATGCATGCGCCGCTTGTTGGTCATAGCATGGGCGGTACGGTCAGCCTTTCGGTTGCCATCCGTTACCCTGAGCGTGTTAGCAAGGTTGTTGTCGTCGGGTCGCCGATGGTCGGTTCGTCGTTGGCGATCCCTCTCAAACTTGCCGGGATGCGTCCAATCGCATTTTTGCTTTTCAACATGATGGGGACTTTCCGCCTGGCAATGCGGATTGCTTCGCCGATCATTTGTCGTGACGAACGTTTTGCCGATATGATGGACCGCGACCTTTCCCGCACAACCGTCGAATCATTTCTGCTTTCAATTGCTTCGCTTCGAAGAACCGACCTGCGCCCGTTGCTTGACCAGATCAAAGTCCCGGCCATGGGCATGTACGGGGACCGCGATGTCATTGTCAACCCAAAACAATGGCAACCCATGCTGAAAGGGATTCCCCACGCACAGATCGAGCGTTTTCCTCTGGATGGACACTTTCCCATGCTGGAGGAGCCGCAGGATTTCGCTCAAAGGCTGAAAGCTTTCCTTGATAAAGACGAAGCAACCTTGTCAAGCGCTCAGACCCAACCTTCCTCCCTCAAGACCACCACTACATCTGTAACGTTGGCTCCATGACCGACCATCAGTCATTATTCTATCCGAATCGAATGGGAAGGATCGTTCTACTTTCCATGGAGGAGGTGATGGGGCGAAATGGGGTGTACGCCACCCTTAAGCTGGCATCCTTGACATCCCTTCTGGAGAACTACCCGGTGGATGATGCGGAACGTGCATTTCCCTTTTCCACGATCAGCACATTAACTGATATGTTGGAACAGGTTTATGGTCCTCATGGAGGGCGCGGTCTTGCACTGCGCATTGGGCGCGCTTGTTTTAACAATGGCATTCGCCTATATGGGGCGCAGTTGGGCATCACAGAAATGGCGTTTCGTCTATTGCCGCTCCCCGCCAAGGTCAGTGCGGGGGCAAAAGCCTTTGCAGAATTGTTCAATGCAGCCACGGATCAAAAGGTGCGCGTGGAGGAAGAGGGTGATAAATTACTCTGGCATATCGAGCAATGTCCCCTGTGTTGGGAACGCCACTCCCAGGAGCCGGTCTGCCACCTGGCGGTAGGATTGTTGCAGGAAGCCCTGTACTGGTTAAGCGGTGGAAAAATTTTCAACGTGGAAGAAGAGACCTGTATTGCCGCCGGGGATGAAACATGCACGATCGTGATCGACCAGTCTCCGATCTTTTAGCAGCGCCCCCAACAAAAATGTACGAGATATCTCCAGAGACTTATTGTCCCTGTTTTCTGGATTTTGTGGAATAATACAGCAGGATATGTATAAGATCATCATTCCGGATTCCCGGTTAATTTCACCTTTCAATGAGCCTGCGCGTGACCTGCGCATCCAGAACAATCCTCTTTGGCTTCATCAGAGGAATGTCCTTGCACCATATGCCACCCGCGAAAAGGAGCTCAAGCCGAAAGAACACCTCCCAAACGAACGGGTGGAGATGATCGTATATCGGAACAACCTGTTTTTTGACGAAGGCTATATCAATTCTTTTATCTCAACAGCACGCAAGAGAAAGCGGGCCGTACGGGCGGCATTTTCTTCGGATGATCCTGCTTTTAAGGAACATGCCCTTCCGTTATCAACCTCTTATACGATGGCGGGTGATCTGTATCTTGCAGATCTTTGGTACTACCCTAATGGACCTGTCGCTGATGTAGAGCCACTGGTTGTTCAATATGAAGTTCAAGAGATGGGGTATTACCATGTTCCGACCTACATGGCAGATCAAAGCGGCGACTTGATTTTCCATGTTCCTCTGAAGGCGCTCCTTGCAATTGACTCTTGGGTACATATTTATATTGCCGACGTTGTTTATGGGTTGTTTGCGCGGGGGGAAAGGTTTCAAAAGCAGTTGCATGCCGAACTTGGTTTCAAATTGAGGGTTCTGGGCAAGGCATTGTACGAGGGACGTCAAGTGCTTGAATGTTCTGAATTGGTAAAAGTGGGCAAGAATTGTGTAATCGACCCGAGCGCCATCATTCACGGTCCCACGACGATCGGCGATAATGTTCAAATTAATGCCGGAGCGGTAATCGATAACTGCATCATTGGAAACAATGTAAATGTCTCGCAGGATGTTCAATTGATGTTATCTGTGGTGGGGGATGGGACGTTCCTGCCGTTCCGCGCCGCGTTGTTCATGACCACAGTCATGGAAAACAGCATGATCGCGCAAAATACATGTTTGCAGATGTGTGTTATTGGGCGTAACACGTTTATCGGCGCGGGATCGACGTTTACCGATTACAACCTTGTACCGGCACCGATCCGCGCGGTGGATGGACGCGGCAGCCTGGGATACTCTAACCGCCCTGTGATCGGGAGCGCAGTCGGGCATAACTGCCGGCTTGGCTCGGGAATGATCGTTTACCCTGCACGCACCATCGAATCGGATGTTGTGCTTGCAGCCTCAAAAGAACGCCGTGTGATCGATAAAAACGTGAGATACGAAGATAGCGATCATCACAAGTTCAAATTCCCGGGTTTACACCAGCGTTTATATGCCCCTAAGAAGGAAGATTCTCAAGAATTGGAATCATGGTAATACGTGGATACTTTTGCTTTCATCATCCATCCCATCGATCCGAAACGGGATGTCAGCCGGAAATTTCCGCTTTTGGGTCGCGTGTTAAATGAAAGCCAGATAGACTTCTTTTCGACAATCTTCCCGCCGGTTTATATTTCTGAGATCGAAGGAATACGTTCGGAAGCGACGGGAAAGGAGATCAAGGGCTGGTTCATTGCCTGCCCTTACACACCCAGAAGGATGATGGAGTTGCCAGAGCGCACGGTTTATCGTAAGATTATCCAAACCGGTCGGCTGGCTGAAAAACTCGGCGCACAGATTTTGGGGTTGGGCGCATTTACTTCCGTGGTTGGGGATGCAGGCGTAACAATTGCAAAGGCGCTGGATGTGCCCGTGACAACCGGCGACTCGTATACTGTAACCGTTGCGGTGGAGGCGATTCGGGAGGCGGCTTGTCTGATGGATATTCCGCTCCGGAGCGCAACCGCTGCTGTAGTTGGAGCCACTGGCACGATCGGGCAAGTCTGTGCCGACTTGCTGGCTGATGATGTGGCGCGTCTGTACCTGATCGGTCGCAGAGAGAATAAGCTTGAAGAATTGCGCGACAGGCTCAAGGTCCACGCGAGAGCCGAATTGATCGTCAGCACAACGATGGATGTTCTGGCAGAAGCGCAACTCATCCTGACGGTAACAAGTGCTGTCCATGAGGTAATCCATCCGGAATTTTTGCAGCCGGGCAGCGTGATTTGTGATGTTGCCCGCCCTCGTGATGTTTCTGCAATGGTGACGAGGGTGAGAGATGATATATTAGTGATTGACGGTGGAATGGTGGATGTGCCAGGACCCGTTGATTTCCACTTTAATTTTGGCTTTCCGTTGGGCAAGGCATTTGCGTGCATGGCAGAGACAATTGCCCTGGCACTGGAAGGTCGTTTTGAAGACTATACGCTCGGCAAGCATCTGACCAGGGAGCGTGTTGAAGAAATCGGTTCGATTGCAAAAAAACATGGCTTTCGCTTGAGCGGTTTTCGTTCGTTCGAGCAGGAAGTGACACCCCGGCAAATAGAGGCAGTGCGGCGCAACGCAAAAAAAGCAAGAGCGGTGTGCAGGGCACACACGTAGTATCGGAGGTTGTGTATGGGAAAATCGCGATTGTTGGTAGTGGAAGACGATCTCGACATCGGCAACATGCTGAAGATTTATTTCGGCGGCATGGATTTTGATGTTGATGTTGCTGTGCGCGGATCAGATGCACTGGAGAAGACCAAACAGGTCCTCCCGCATTTGATTGTGCTGGATATCATGTTACCCGATATTGACGGTTATGAGGTGTGCCGTAATTTGCGCACGAACATGCGTACCAGTCATATCCCTGTGATCTTCCTTACCCAAAAGGATGAGCGCAGTGACAAGCTTCAGGGTTTGGAGTTGGGTGCGGACGATTACATTACCAAACCGTTTGATATCGAAGAATTAAAGTTGCGTGTACAGGGCGCGATCCGACGTGCCGAACGCGAAAGCCTGACCGACCCTCGTTCTGGCCTGCCCGCAGGACGATTGATCGAGGAGCAGTTAAGGCGCGTCATCCGAGAGAAGGATTGGGCGCTGATCGATGTACGGGTCAATCACTTTGAACCCTTCAAGGATGTGTATGGCTTTGTGGCTGGTGATGATGTTCTGCGCTATACTGCCATGTTGATCGGTGAAGTTGTGGATGAACTCGGGACTACAACGGATTTCATTGGTCATGCCGGCGGGGACAACTTTATTATCATCACGAGAGCCGAAAGCCCTACTGCCCTCAGGGATCGGCTGAGAGCACGCTTCAATGAGGAAGTACAAACTCACTATAACTTCATGGACCGTCAGCAGGGCTATATGGAGGCACCTGCCGCGGCTGGCGCAACGACCAAGGTGCCTTTCATGACCATGTCTATGGGGATGGTCTCGCCGGCTGAACATTCCTTTGCTGATATACGCGAGATTACTGAACTTGCAGCTGAAGCCCGCCGTCAGGACACCACTTCGGCTGATAAAGCAGGGTGATAAAAGAGGATGATTGCCGGGTTGGGAATTGGTCAGTATTTAATATTGCTGGCTCTGGCTTTGTTGATGCCGGTGCTGGTCATCGTCGCGTCCCGGCGTGCGTCCAGAAAAAAACCGATTATTCCTCAAAATACCCCATCTTCAAATCCCCCGGATTCTGCAAAAACAATTGATGAAGCAATTTTACTCATTCAGTCTGGCGGACGGGTTGAATACGCCAATGACCTTGCTCTGGAATGGTTTGGATTACGTCAAGGTGAACCTCCAGACCTCGAGTATCTGACGCGTCGCGCCAGACCCGCTGATGAATTCCTGACCATCTGTGCCCGACCCGGGCAAAAGCGTCTTTCCATTGGAAGTCAACTTGTGGAGGCAACTTCTTATCAGCTACCTGGTGAATACACCCAGATGCTTGTGGCGATGAAACCTGTTGAATTTTCTATGGACCTCTCGCAAACAGGGGCGGGAACATCTGTTTTGCGTTTGATCTCAGATTTTGGCAGGGATGTATCTGCCAGCTTGAACCTGAATGATGTGTTGCACGCGATCTTGTTGAACGTATCTCAATTGATCTCATCTGACCTGCTGGAGATTAAGACCTGGGATTCTGCCGCCCAAAGGTTAACTCCTTTCACCCTCGATCCCACAAGCGGTTCTGCTATTCAGAGCGCGTCAAATTCCCAGTTCGGCGAACTGACAGATTACCTGATGCAGTATCGTAAACCGACCCTATTAACCGATACCCAATCTCCATCTCCTGCGATGGAGATTGTAAACGGTAATATTCCGGTGAAATCCTATATTGGCATTCCATTGATCGCGGACAAGCAGTTGGTGGGCACCTTGGAACTTGGTCATCTCACCCCGGCAGTGCTTGGACAACAGGACATGGAATTGGTCCTGTTGATCTCATCGCAGATCGCTTACAGTATCCGTAATGCCATTTTGTATGACACAGAGCAAAAACGATCTTCGGAACTGAACGGACTTGCAAATCTCGCACAGGCAATTGGCGCTTCACAGGATTACAGCAATTTGATCCAGCGTTTGATCGAAAGTGTTGCCCCGCTTTTTCAGGTGGATATCCTTGGCTTTTTATTATACGATAGCGGCCGGGGTACACTGGATGCCCAGTCCCCTTTCCAGGGCTTGCCATCCCACATTGTGGATATTTATCGCGCGCCCATACCGCCCAACAGCCCTGCTGAAAAGATCCTTCTCGAAAAAATTTCGCTTGCAACGCAAAGCGCCGCCAGTGACCAGCGGTGGCGCGACCTTGGTTTACAAACCCTTGCACAAGCTGCCAGCCTTCGCGAGTCAGTGCTTGCACCGATGGTTTCCGGTGAGCGGTTGGTGGGCTACTTTCAGGTTTCCAATCATAAAGGGGCTTCCGTCGATTTCACTCAATCAGAGATCCGTCTGATCGAAACGGTTGCCCGGCAAGCTGCGGGGATCATTGAGAACTCGGTTACCGTGGAACAGACACGTCAACGTGCATTACGCTCGGATGCCCTTCGCCGTATTGCCAGCCTTGCCTCGTCTACGGCAACCATTGATGAAATCCTGCGCTTCTCCCTGCAGGAGCTTGCCCGTCTTTTCCAGGGTGATATTGCCGCCATTTTTTTGCGCGATGAAAAAATCGGTGAATTGCGCCTGCATGAAGACTCTGTCTTTGGAGCAACGGACAGCGCAATCAACACCCTCAGTCGTCTGCACATGGATGCCGCGCAATACCGCCTCACTGTATCAGGGAGCCAAAAGCCATTCATCTCGGGACGTTTGAGTTCGGATCGGCGTGTTTTGGCTGGCTATCTTCCGTTGGTCACAACCCTGCAGGTCGAATCGGCGGTGGTTGTTCCGCTTGTGCTTCGCGAGCATAGTCTGGGCGAACTTATGCTGGGGAGCCACAAGGCGGAATTCTTCAACCAATATGATCTTCAACTCATATCAACAGCCGCCGGGCAACTGGCATCAGCTATAGACAGCGCGTCCCGCTCCACGTTGACCGATGAGATACTCCGTCGCCGTGTTGAACAACTTACCGCCGTTGCACGCGTCAGCCGTGAACTCAACTCCATGACTGACCTGCCGTCCCTGTTGAATGTGATCCACAATGAAAGCCTGCGGACAACCCGTTCGGATTGTGGCACCATCCTGCTCTTCGACATGGACGCTTCATCCGACCCGCTGCCTGTTTCGCTCTCGATCGGCTGTCCCTTCCCCGAAGCCTACACTGCCCTCGAGCAAAAGGTCATTCGTTCAGGTGAACCTCAATTGGTTGCAGATATCATTCAGACCGATGCGAAACCAATCCACGATGGGATTCGCTCCCTGATGGTCGTGCCAATTGTCAGTCAGGGAAGAACCGCAGGTCTCATCCACCTGCATTCCGGACAGCCCGATTATTTTGATGAGGCTGCTCTTGATGTGATGCAGACTCTTGCATCGCAGGCTGCGGTTGCCATTGGTAATATCCAGCGTTATCAGGAACAGTTCCAACGATCTGAACTCCTGCGCAGACGGACTGGTGTTCTTTCGCGTTTGTCAGAGAGCAGTGGCATTTTGAATTTTGAGCTGCCATTGGAGCAATCCTTGCAGGGAATCGCTGCACATATCAGCGAAGCAACACCTTTCAAAATAGTGTTGTTCAGCGTACTGGAACAGGACAGCGGATTGTTGCGACGTGTGACCGGTGTTGGATTCCCATCTGATACCCTGGCAGAACTTCTGGCTCGCAAGCAGCCTTTTGCAAGTTTGCAGCAAATTCTAAAGCCACAATTCCGTATCAGCCATTCCTACTTCATCCCTGTGGACCAATCTCCCATCATCCCCTCGGATGTGCACATGGTCACACTCCAGTCTGGTGACCAAACACAGAAGACACCGAATTCCTGGGATCCAGATGATACCTTGGTGACGATCCTCGAAGACAATCAAGGCAACCCGCTTGGGATTGTCAGTGTGGACTCACCCCGCAACGGGATGCGTCCGGATCGCGCCACCATTGAAGCGATTGAAATCTTTGCGATGCAGGCTTCGCTATTAATCCTGGGAAACACTCGGGTTACTGAACTACGCACACAGGTGGAGGCACTTTCCTCAGGGATCGAACGACAACAACGTTTGCTTGCCAACACGCAAAATGACCTGCCTGTCCTTCTTCGCAAAGACCTTGACCAGACCATTGCCATCCAGAATCTGGATCAACGCGCACAACGCGTCCGTGCTGGACTTGCCATCACAGAATCGGTGAGTCGCCAGCTGGATGCCTCCTCCGCTTTGCAGGCGTTGGCACGTGAAACATTGACGCAGTTGGGCATGTCTGTTGCGCTTGTGGCGGAGACGACAACTGAGGGCCCGCGCCTTGTGCATGTGTTGGGAAGTGTCCCGCGTGCGACCAATCCTGATGCTTTGTTTGGGCAGCGGAATCCGCTTCGGGCTACATTGCAGACCGGCGAAGCCATCCTGATTTCGACATTGGATGAAAACCTTGAATGGCGTGATACACCATTGTTGACCGCCCTGCGCGCAAAGTCCATGGTTTCCCTGCCGATCAAGATCGATAAGAAAACGGTGGCAGCGATGCTGGCGATCAGCCCTGAGCCGCTTCCTTCCTTCACGGATGAAGACCTGCAGGTGTATCACCAGATCGCGCGGCAAACGTCCGTCATTCTGCAAAATATTTCCCTGCTCAATGAAACACGCCGTCGCTTGCAGGAAGTCAACCTCTTGCTCGATTTTAGTCGCCAACTGCGTGGACTCGATGCAGACCGCATTGTCAAGTCTTTGCTGGAGAGTGCTCGCAAGGCGCTTAGCATGGCGCACGCCGGTGTCGTATTGATCTGGGATGAGCATGTCAGCCAGTTGCTGCCCAGGGCTGTCTCCGGATATGCCGATAACGAAGCGATGAAAAAGATCGCCTACCGGGCGGGAGAATCCCTGCCTGGGCAGGTCTTTGAAACGAACTATCCACTGCGCGTGGATGAAATCCAATTCACGCGGGACTATACCTTCTCAACCGAAGGTCAGTTGCTCTATCGTCAGGCAACCGGCGGACGCCTACCGATCTCCAGTTTGTTGATCCCGATTCAATCCGGTGAGCAAAGAGTGGGTGTCATCGTTTTGGATAACTTCAATACACCCGTTGCCTTCCGTGAAGAGGATGAGGCGTTGCTTCTGTCACTGGCTCAACAGGTTGGTTTATCGCTTCAAAATGTCCGCTTGGTGCAGACCACTCAGGAGCGTGCTGAGCAGCTTGAGGCTCTTACTTCTGCCGCAACCAACCTGACATCCAGCCTGAAAAGCACGGAATTGGTGGAAACTCTTCTTGATCAACTGGGACCGGTCATTCCATTTGATACGGCCACCTTGTGGATCCGTGAGAGTGACCGCCTGACTGTCGCCGCGGCACACGGCTTCCCTGATACGGAACGGCGCCTCGGTCTGACCATTGCAGCGGAAGACAGTGCACTCTTCAAAGAAATGATTCGTACCGGACAGGGGATTTCAGTGGGTGATGTACGACAGGATCCACGCTTCCCATCGCTTGAAGCAGCCCGTCTCTCCTGGCTTGGTTTACCGCTCGTCTCAAAGAACGAAGTGATTGGTGTTTTGGCGCTTGAAAAATGGCAGGCATATTTCTATACACGTGAGCATCTTCAGGTTGGTACGACCTTTGCCAGCCAATCGGCGGTTGCATTGGAAAATGCCCGTCTCTTTGAAGATAGTATGAGCCGTGCCACCGAACTCGATGAACGTTCACAACGTCTTGCTCTCCTGAACCGTTTCTCCTCGTCGCTTGGTCTTCTGCTTGATGAGGACAGGATCCTTCAACTTACCGCACAGGAAATTCAGGATGCAACCAACGCTTCGCGTATATCCGTAGTGGTGTTTGAACGTGGTGAAGCGGTCTGGAGGTATTCGAATCCAAAAGCGAGTAAGAAGCTGCCTCAAACCCTGCCAAAGGCTCCCATCTTTCAACGTTTGCGCGAGTCACTTGGTGTGTTCACGACCGATTCAGTGACCGCCGAATCAGATCTGACGCCCTTACGTGATTTCCTCGGCAAGGATACACAGTCGCTTCTCATCCTGCCATTCGTGAGCAGTTCGAACTTGCGGGCATTAATGTTCGTTCACCAGAACGAATCTGTACGCTTCAGCCTCGCAGAGATCGAATTGGCGCTCACACTCACCAATCAGGCGACCATCGCTCTTGAGAATGCCCGCTTGTTCAAATCCACGCTCTCTACGGCTGAGCAGTTTGCGATACTGAACCAGGCGAGTTATCAGATCAGCGCGAACCTTGACCCCGAACAGATCTACATTGCAGTTCATGGTGCGGCGAAGAAGCTCATGCCGATCGAATCCTTTGTCATCAGTCTTTTGGATGATGAAACAGACGAGATCGAAGGCGTTTATCTCATGGATGACGATAACAGGGCACCCATCACCCGCATCCCGCGTGACCAGGGTCTGAGCGGCCGCGTCATATCCTCTGGTGAACCCCTCTTCATACATGGGTCCGATAATGTGGACGAAATGGGCGGAGTCACCTACGGTAAACCTGAAGCCCCCCAATCCATCATTGCCGTCCCCATGCTTCTCAGCGGCAGGGCAGTGGGTATGCTTTCCGCTCAAAGTTATCAGTCAAACGTTTACACGGAGGATGATCTCCAAATCCTCAGCACGCTGGCTAACCAGGCAATTATCGCTATCCAGAACGGCCGTCTTTTCAATGAAACACAGCGACTTGCACAGGAACTCGAGCAGCGCGTTATTGACCGTACTGCAGAATTGCAGCGCGAACAACAAAATACTGAAACGCTCCTGCGCATTTTGACAGAGGTCTCCTCCAGTCTTGATTTGGATCGCGCTTTGAACCGTACACTTGCCCTGCTCAATGATGCCATCGGTGCGGAACAGGGAACCATTATGCTGCGCGGCGCGGACGACAGTATGCTTCACTATCGCGCAGGTTATGGCTACCTCTCCGATAAGATCACCGGAGAAAGACGCGGATTCAGGCTCAAGATCGGCGAAGGTCTGGCAGGCTGGGTGGTGGCGAACCGCGAATCTGTTCTAATCGGTGATCTGTTGAAAGATCCGCGTTGGGTTACCACAACGGCATCATCACGCGAGCACCGAAGCTCCATTGTTGTTCCATTATTGGTGGCTGAGGATGTCATTGGGGTTCTTATGGTGTTCCATCGCAAAGTGAATTTCTTCAGTGCAGAACGCCTGGGCATGGTTAAAGCCATTGCAGGTCAGGTATCGGTCGCGATCAACAATGCTCACCTCTATGAATTGATCCGTGACCAGGCGGAACGTCTCGGCTCCATGCTCCGACGTGAGCAGGAGGATGCAAGCCGCTCGCAAGCCATCCTCGAAGCGGTCGCTGATGGCGTACTGGTCACCGGTTCGAACAATCGCATTACATTCCTGAACAGTTCCGCCGAGAACATCCTTGACCTTGAAGCTGGACGTGTGATCGGGCAACCCCTCGATGTGTTTGCCGGCCTGTTTGGAAAGGCAGCTGGTTCCTGGATGCAGACCATCCGCACCTGGTCCGAATACCCCTCAAAATACCAAAAAGGCGAAACGTACGCGGAACAATTGGACCTCCAAAACGGTCGGATTGCGTTGGTGCATCTTGCCCCAGTCATTCTACAAAACGATCTTCTTGGCACTGTGTCCATTTTCCGCGATATTACGCATGAGGTTGAGGTGGACAGGCTCAAGTCCGAGTTTGTCGCGACAGTCAGCCACGAACTTCGAACTCCGATGACCTCCATCCGCGGTTATACGGATGTGCTGCTGATGGGCGCGGCAGGCGCAATGAATGAAAATCAGGTGCACTTCCTGAACATTATCAAGAACAATACTGAGCGCTTGAACATCCTTGTAAACGATCTCCTCGATGTGTCGCGTATCGAATCCGGACGCGTAACCCTTTCACCACAGGCGCTTGACCTGCGCGAGGTGGCAGAAGAAGTGATTGAGGATGTGTTACGCCGTTCACAGGAGGAGATCAAACCGATGGCACTTTCACTGGATGCTCCCAGGAAATTGCCATTGGTATTCGGTGACATGGAGCGCGTGCGACAGGTGTTGAGCAATCTGGTCTTCAACTCTTATCACTACACGCCTGAGAACGGCACGATCACGGTCCATATCCATGCCTTGAATGGCGTGGATCAAGTTCAGGTGGATGTGGAAGACACTGGTGTGGGAATCGCTCGTGAGGATCAGGAACGCATCTTCGAGCGTTTCTATCGCGGCGAACATCCCCTGGTTTTGGCAACTCCTGGAACCGGCTTGGGTCTTTCCATCGTTAAACAGATCGTAGAGATGCACAAAGGAAAAATATGGATGAAAAGCAGCGGGGTGCCTGGCGAAGGAAGCACCTTCTCCTTTACCCTGCCTGTTTATGAAAAAAATGAGGCATGAATGGCAAAGATATTGATCGCGGAAGACGAACGAGACATTAGAGACTTGATTGCTTTTACCTTGCGTTTTGCAGGACATGAAGTGTTTGCAGCGACCAACGGAGAGGAGGCAGTGGAGATGGCTCCCAAGGTTAACCCTGACCTCATTTTGATGGATGTCCGCATGCCGCGCATGACCGGTTACGAAGCCTGCAAGATAATGAAGGCGAATGCCGAACTGAAGGATATCCCTGTGGTTTTCCTTTCTGCCAAGGGGCAGGAGAACGAGATCCAGCAGGGGCTTGAGGTAGGTGCGGAGGAATATTTGCTCAAACCATTTGCGCCGGACCAATTGACAAAGCGTGTGAAGGATATTCTTTCGAAATTTGGGAAGTAACTCTTGAGCGCAATTCTTCTTGAAAGCTCCATTGTGCATTACGAGGTGCTGGGACGCGGACGCCCGGTCATCTTTCTGCATGGCTGGGTCGGTTCATGGAAATATTGGATCGACTCCATGCAGGTCACCTCCACCTCCTTCCGCGCTTATGCACTGGACCTTTGGGGCTTTGGAGACACTGCTCATAACGAGCTGAAATATTCGCTTGACGAGCAGGTGAAACTGGTCGATGCTTTCTTGAACGAACTGGGTATCGGCAAGATCGCGCTAGTAGGGCATGGACTGGGCGCGCTCGTTGCCATGAAGTTCGCCATCCGCTTCAAGCAGAGTGTGGACCGGGTTATGGCGGTCAACTGTCCGCTAAGTTCCGATGCGGTCAGCTCCCGTTTGCGCACGAACTCGCCTCAGGATCTGTCCGATTGGCTTTCGAATCGTACACCTGAGGCATCCACTGCGTTATCCGACGCGCCCAAAGCAGATGTGAAGGCAATTGCCGCATCGCTTGTTGATCTGCAATCGGGCAACCTGTTTGGTGAATTCCGTAATTTGGATGTTCCCTGCCTTCTGGTACATGGAGAAAAGGATCTGGCAGTTACAGTCCCATCCTATGAGGCGGCTACTTCAACCTTTACCCATCAGATCCTACTCGAAGGCTCTGGTCATTTCCCGATGATCGAAGAGACGATCAAATTCAACCGTCTGCTCACCGACTTCCTTGCTCTTCCTTCCGGCATCAGTCCGAGCGAATTGCAAATGAAAGACGAATGGAAACGCAGGGTGAGATGATTCGGGATGCAGGAATGACCTCCCTGCATTTTTGCATTGACAAAATAACACGCACGTCATATAACTAAGTCACAATTGAACGGGGTGTCCCGCGATGCGGGACTGAGAGGAGCGAGCCGCGCTCAACCCGCAATACCTGATCCAGGTCATGCTGGCGGAGGGACTTCTCTATCGAACCAACCATCCTCCGCCCCCGGAGGATTTTCTTTTGCAGCGAATTATTATTTTTGCCAACGGCGAACTGCCGGACATCGAAAAAGCACGTTCCATTCTACGAGATGATGACTACATCATCTGCGCGGACGGTGGCACGCGCCACGCCTTTACACTGGACCTCAAGCCTGCCCTCGTCATCGGAGACATGGATTCGGCTGACAAGAGATTCCTGCGACAGCTGGAGGCTTATGATGTTCCCATCGAACGTTTCCCGCGCGATAAAAACGAAACCGATCTCGAACTCGCTATCGACAAAGCCATCGAACTCAACCCCAAAGAGATTGTCATCGTAGCGGCATTGGGTGGACGCCTCGACCAGACCCTCGCCAATATTGCCCTTCTCACCGACCTTCGACTTTCAACGTTCGACCTTCGACTGGATGATGGGGTGGAGAAAATCTTTTTTTGCCGCGATCAGGTTGAAGTCAGGGGAAGAAGCGGAGATGTCGTCTCGCTCATCCCATGGGGCAGGGAAGTCATAGGCATCCAGACCAAGAATCTCAAATGGCAGTTGAAAGAAGAAACCCTTTACCCCGAAAAGACACGCGGTATCAGCAACGAAATGACGGGTGACATGGCGGTGATAAAGATCCAATCAGGTTTGTTGCTTATCGTCCATCGTCGTACCTTCTAATTCCCAACCACGAAAGGTGAAAATGAAAAAAATATCCCTGTTCCTCATCTCTTTCTTCTTTCTTCTTTCCGCCTGTGCCCCACAAGCAGGCACAACGCCAATAGGACCTCAAACAGTAACGGTGATGACTCATGACTCATTCGCTGTTAGCGAGGACGTAGTTAAAGCGTTTGAAACAACCCACAACGCCAAAGTGACTTTTCTCCAAAGCGGTGACGCGGGTGCTGTGCTCAACAAAGCCATTCTCACCAAGGACGCCCCGCTCGCTGATGTTTTATACGGCGTGGATAACACCTTCCTTTCCCGCGCCCTCGAAGCGAATATTTATGAACCCTATGCTTCGCCTGAATTGGCAAACATCCCTGATGCCTTCAAACTTGATCCATCGAACAACGCCCTGCCCGTTGACTACGGTGACGTGTGCATCAACTACGACAAAGCATATTTCGCCGACAACTCGCTCGCCGTTCCACAATCCCTCGAAGACCTGACGGAACCCGAATATGCAAACCTGCTTGTCGTCGAAAACCCCGCTACCTCTTCAACGGGACTTGCTTTCCTGCTCGCAACTGTTGCACACTTTGGTGATGGCTACCTTAACTACTGGTCTGACCTCAAAGCCAATGGCGTCGTCGTCGTGGATGGCTGGGAGACCGCCTACTACACCAACTTCAGCGCCTCCTCAGGGCAGGGACCTCAGCCCATGGTCGTCTCCTACGGCACATCCCCCGCCGCTGAAGTGATCTTCGCCGACCCGCCCATTGACGATGCTCCCACTGCCTCCATCCTCGGCACCGACACCTGCTTCCGCCAGATCGAATTCGTCGGCATCCTCAAAGGGACTCAAACCCGCTCCCTCGCTGAGAAGTTTGTGGACTTCATGCTCGGCAAACAATTCCAGGGAGACGTACCCATGCAAATGTTCGTTTACCCTGTAAACTCAACTGCTGTCCTACCCGAAGCCTTCACCAAATACTCACAGGCTCCCGAACAAACCGCCGCTCTTGTCCCCGATGTCATCGCCGCCAACCGAGATAAATGGATCCAAGATTGGACAGATGTGGTGATGAAGTAGAAATTCATCGCGCTGAGCGGAGGGTTGAGTAGCCTTGAGCGGTCTTTGCGAAAAGCGTATCGAAACCCGAAGTCGAAGCGTCGAAACCACCCCTAACCATGACTCACTCACTTGACCACGGAGACACGAAGACACAGAGATTTCTATTTGGAATCTCCGTGCTCTCTGTGGCTCTGTGGCTAAAAAGAATCCTCCTCTGGCTTCTCCCTCTCACCTTCCTCGCCATCGCCTTCTTCTACCCTCTATCCCGTATACTGTTTCTCACTTTCTCCCCAGAAACCTTCACTGCTAAAAATTTACCAATTACCACCTACACATTACTATTTACTTTTTACCAAGCCATCCTCTCCACCCTCCTCACCCTCCTCCTCGGACTCCCCGCCGCCTACCTCTTCGCCCGCTTCGACTTCCGTGGCAAATCCCTCCTGCGTGCCCTCACCGCCGTCCCCTTCATGCTCCCCACGGTCGTCGTCGCCGCTTCCTTCAATGCCCTCCTCGGTCAACGTGGACTACTTTCCACTTTCCAATCTTTCCTCTTTCCTCTTTCCAAAGATTTCATCCTTCATCCTTCACCCTTCATCCTTATCCTATTAGCCCACGTCTTCTACAACACCACCATCATCATCCGCATCGTAGGGATAGCCCTCTCCAGCCTCGACCCCAAACTCGAACAGACCGCTCGTTCCCTCGGCGCAAATCCATTTCAAGTCTGGAAAAACATAACGATCCCGCTTCTTCGTCCCTCCATCCTCGCCGCCTCGCTCCTCGTCTTTCTCTTCGACTTCACATCCTTCGGCGTGATTCTCCTCCTCGGCGGTTCCCAATTCTCCACCATCGAAGTGGAAATCTACCTGCAAGCCGTCAAACTCCTCAACCTGCCCCTCGCCGCCCTGCTCTCCATCATTCAACTCCTCTGCACCCTCATATTCTCTCTCCTCTACACAAAATACGCAGCACGCAATACACAACAGCTCTCTCCTCGCTCCACAACTGCTAAACCTAAAACCCTCAAACAAAAACTTTTCGTCTTTACTTACTGTTCACTGCTCACTGTTTACTTCGCACTTCCACTTCTTTCCCTCCCCATCCGCTCCCTCTTCCGCCTCGAAGCAGACCGTGGACAACGCAACGAAGTCCAATACGGATTCACCACCGACTACTACGAAGAACTCTTTATCAATCGACGCGGCTCTGTCTTTTACGTCCCGCCGATTAAAGCAACATTTAACTCGCTCACCTACGCCTCTGCAACTGTAATCCTTTCCCTCCTCCTCGGCTTCCCCGCCGCATTCGCCCTCGCAAAGCCAACTCGCCTCGAAAAAGTCCTTGATCCGCTCATCATGCTCCCACTCGGTTCCTCCGCAGTTATGCTTGGGCTGGGATTTATCATCACCTACGGCAAGTGGCTCACATCACCACTCCTCGTTCCCTTCGCACACACACTCGTTGCGTTACCCTTTGTCATTCGCACACTGCAGCCTGCCATCGCCTCCATCCCGCAACGACTCCGACAAGCCGCATCCTCCCTCGGCGCCTCGCCTCTCGAAGTCTGGAAGAACATCGACCTTCCCATCCTCCAACGTGCCACCCTCGCCGCCGCCACCTTTGCCTTCACCGTCTCCCTCGGTGAGTTCGGCGCAACCCTCCTCATCTCACGCCCCGAATACCCCACCATCCCCGTCGCCATCGAACGCTTCCTCTCCCAGCCTGGCGGTCTCAACTACGGTCAAGCCATGGCGATGGCATCCATCCTCATGCTCCTCACCACCGCCAGCATCCTCCTCATCGAAAAATTCCGCCTCCCCAACGCAGGAGACTTTTAATGCTCGAACTCCGTCACATCCACAAAACCTACGAAGGCAAGCCGCTCCTCAACGACATCTCCTTTCAACTCGACTCAGGCGAGACGATCTGCCTTCTCGGAGCCTCAGGCAGTGGCAAGTCCACTCTCCTGCGGATGATCGCTGGACTGGAGGCTCCCAACTCGGGCAGTATCCTGTTCAATGACCTTGACCTCGCCTCTACACCGCCTCATCTTCGGGACTTTGGCTTGGTCTTTCAGGACTATGCACTTTTCCCTCACCTCAACGTCAACGACAATGTCGCCTTCGGATTGAGGATGCGCCGCCTCGGAGGAGACGAAATCGCCCAGCGCGTAGTCAATTCATTGGAATTAGTCAATCTCAAAAGTTTTGAAAAACGCAAAGTGACCGACCTCTCAGGCGGAGAACAACAACGAGTCGCGTTAGCACGCGCCCTAGCCATTCGTCCCCGCCTCCTCATGTTCGACGAACCCCTCGGCGCATTAGATCGTGCCTTACGTGAAGACCTCCTAAACCAACTGCGAGTAATATTGCATCAAACCAAAATACCTGCCATCTATGTGACACACGACCAGGAGGAAGCCTTCACCATCGCAGACCGAGTCCTGATCCTCCATGATGGACAAATCCTCCGTGAAGGGACTCCCGATGACGTTTGGGCAAATCCACAATCTGTTTTTGTGGCAGAGTTTTTGGGATTGGGAAATATCCTTGATGGGGAAGTGATTTCAGGAAGGATAAAGGATGAAGGCGGAAGGCTGAATGTTAGAACCGTGCATGGCTTGTTTGAAGTGCAATGTGACCACAGCCACTCAAAGGGAGATAAAGTTAAATTATTGGCGAGACCGCTTTCAGTTAAGGATGAAGCGAATGTTGTCTCAGGGGTTGTCACAGACATCATCTTCCAGAATGACCGCTATAAAGCCACATTTGATAACGGCTTATATGTCTATTTAGATGAAGCACCAAAACTCGGGAAAAATATATCCGTGAAGGTTAAAGTGGAATGTCTCGCATAAAAGTCGAAGTACAGAAAAAGAATCTTGCTGGCGAAGTCACCTGGAAATATGAGGGCGTGGCCTTGCGGCGCGAAGATAATCTCATCGTGTTGGAAGCATTATTCAACCGACCTGATACTCCATTCATGGACATTATATTGAAAGAGAACGACCGCTTCGTGGAAACCTTCTACAACGACCGCTGGTACAATGTCTTCGAGATCTACGACCGCGACGATGGCAGGATCAAGGGTTGGTATTGCAATATTGGCAAGCCTGCCGAGATCGAAGATAACGTGGTGTCGTATGTTGATCTGGCGCTTGATCTATGGGTATCGGCAAATGGTCAACAAACCGTCCTCGACATGGATGAATTCGAGAAGCTTGAATTGGACGACGAGTTGCGTGAAGGTGCATTGAACGGGCTCGAAGAAGTTCAAGGTCTCTTTAAACGATAAAATCCTCCGCAATAAAACACGGAGGATTTTATTTAACCTATTTGATTTTAGAAGTTAAGCCCCTGAAGGATGGCATCTCCGTAAGTCCACGCAGCCCACAGACCGATACAACAACAACACAATACCACAACTGCAACAATGGCGATGATCAGAACCGTATTGTTTTTCTTCTTGGGCTCTTCAACGACGGGGGGCATTTGTTCGTTCATGATTTCTTCTCCTTGTGGATTAATATCTGAAACAATGATGTGACCATTATATCAGTTTGTTTCCCTGTTCATTCTTTGCCAGATGCGCCAGATGATGAACGATGCAATGACAATCAGCAGGGTGCCGATAAGAATTGGTACGAGGACAGCAACAATCGATAGTACGGTGGATGTTACGTCTTCCGCAATGGATACGGGGACATTCCCTGCGCCGCCTGTGGTCGCTGTGACCGCAGGGCGTACCACTCCTGCTTTGGTAAGGTGTACAGTCCCTGCCACAAGCAGACCCGCACCGAGCGCCAGCACCGGATGAACATCTGTCACCACGTTCGCGCTTGCGGCAAAGGCGATTGCACCCGCTGCGGGCCGGACGACAGTCTGGATCAGGTCATTAATATGGTTGACTGCCGGGATCTTGTCTGCCAGCATTTCGATGATGACCAGCACACAGAGCAGCAGAATGATCCACGGGCTGGCAAGGGTATCCCAGGGTTGGTTCAATTTCATTATGTCCGGGAAGTAATGACCAATTAGACCAACGACCAGCAGGGGAATATAGGCATTCAATCCCGCGCTGGCTGAAAGACCAAAGGCAGTGAATATTCCAGTGAGTAGTTCCATGTTTCTCCATATGTATCGCCCTAAGCGGAGTGAAACGAAGACGAAGGGCAGGGTTGTAATAAAACTTGCGCTTCGACTGCGAGCGAAACAATCGCCGCTCTCCGCTCAGCGCGAAGGTCCAAAATGAGACTCAGCCCAGGGGAAAGCCTCCCCAGGTTCCGGTGAGTCTGAAGCGGAGCAGGTCGATGACGGTGATCATGAGCAGGGCGAGGGTCACTCCGGCGAGGAAGGGCATCCACATCTGAATCAGGGAGTCGAATTCGTTTTCGAGGCGCATGATCAAGACCCAGACCATGCTGAAGACAATGATGAGCAGTGATAACACGCCAAGCACACTGACGAAAGCGATGGAGTAGAGGATGATGGGGCTTCCCGTGAGGATTAGCAGGTCAACGATCAGAATGATGCCAACGAGCGTGCCAAGTTTTTTCCAATCGAGCGCGAGGGATGGATCGTGTTTTTTCCATGCGGAGCCGTTGAAGGCTGGGAAAAGAATGGATGCCAGTGCGATGCCCATTCCGCTCCCGGTGAAAAGACGCAGCGTGTTGTTGGGGATGTACAAATTTGGGATTTTGTCGAGCGTGCCTGCTGAAGTTTGTTTGAGCAGATAGAGGTAGGAGTTCGAACCGTCAATACCGAATGCCAGCAGGAACAGGATGAGCGGTACACCGAGTTTCCAGCCGGGCATCCCGCTTTTCTTCGGGCTGACGAACGATAAGAAAAGGAGGGTGATGCCCGCCGCGTAAAATTCACCCGTACAACGCGCACACAAGGGAAGTTGACGACCGAAAATTTGAAACGAGCGTTCATCGATGCGATGACAGATGGCATATCCGATGGCATCTGCCTTGCCAAGCAAGCCGGGCGGTGCGATATAAAACCAAACGCCGAACACGATCAACGCGGCGAGGGGAACAAGCCAACGGGAGAGTCTGTGCGCGCGGGATTGTGTGTTTGCCTGTTCCATTGCGTCCATTATATGGTCATATACGGTGATGTGCAAGAAAGGATGCGGTATGATTGGGCTGACAAGGAGTGAAACATGAAAAGGATCGCGATCCTTACAGGCGGAGGCGATGCACCGGGCTTGAATGCGGTCATCCGTGCGGCGGTGAAGACTGCCATCCGTGAATATGGATGTGAAGTGATCGGCGTGCGTGATGGTTACGACGGATTCATTGATGAGAAGGGAATCTGTCCGCTTGAGTTGAAAGATGTGCGCGGCATCCTGCCGCGAGGCGGGACGATCCTGGGCACAGCGAATCGCGGAAATCCATTTGCGCGCAAGGTTCTCCGTGATGGCAAGGAAGTGACGGTCGATGTCTCGGACGAGATCGTCAAAGGAATAGAACGCCTCAAACTGGACGCCCTGCTTGTGCTCGGTGGCGACGGAACTTTGCACATTGCCCACGAGTTATCCGGGAAGGGCGTGCCAATCATTGGTGTACCCAAGACGATAGACAACGATATTGGCGGCACCGACATAACATTCGGTTTTGATACTGCCCTCACCACTGCCACCGAAGCCATTGACCGCTTGCATACCACGGCAGAGTCACACCACCGTGTGATGATTCTGGAGTTGATGGGGCGCGACGCGGGATTTATCGCCCTGCATTCAGGTGTGGCTGGTGGAGCGGATGTGATCCTGATTCCCGAGATTCCGTTCAAGTACGAATCGGTTGTGGCGAAGGTTCGTCAGCGCGCTGATCAGGGAACTCACTTCAGCATTATGGCAATTTCGGAGGGAGCGAAACCGGCGGGTGGTGTACAAACCTATTTGCGCGGCGGGGACGAAGTCTATGTGCCACGCTTGGGGGGAATCAGCCAGGTAGTGGGGGAGTATATTGAGAAGCAAGGTTTTGAAACACGCGTTACGGTGTTGGGTCATCTCCAGCGCGGCGGCACACCAACTGCCTTCGACCGTTGGATCGCAACCCGTTATGGCGCGGCAGCAGTCCGTGTGGCGGCAGAGGGGCGCTTCGACCGCATGGTCTCATTGCGCATGGGCAGCGTCATCGACATCCCCTTGGGTGATGCCATTGCCGTTCCCAAACGGGTTGATGTCAATGGTGACGCGGTTCTCACCGCGCGCAATATGGGTATCTCCTTTGGAGACGAATAAGTTCCCCTCTCCTTTCAGGAGATAGGCTAGGGGTGATGGCGGGGGGCAGGGATTAAACCAGGAAGCCGCCCAAACATGGACGGCTTCCGTGGCGCGCTGCGGCTTCCTTCTTAATTGAGGAGGGATGCCACAGCGCTGAGTTTGTTACTACTATCCATTGGGGACATCACCTCCTCCTTTCTATAGGATGGCGGTTTAATTTGTTTGCCCCCGAATAATGATGACAGTATGTCACATTTCAAATCGGATGTCAATAGTCCCGAATCCGTTCTCATCAAATTGTAATTTCGCGTATACTTTTCGTGAAAACCTGATACCTTTTGATAGACTCCGAAAGCCTCTCAGGGATATAGTTTGTGAAAACCAATTGGAGGCTCTCCGTGAAATCCAACCCGAATCGTTTCTGGTTCATCGTTATCCTGCTCGGCTGGTCGTTCGATTTTCTTTTCTGGGATAAGCCCGCTCCCGGCATCAACTTTTTTCTCTTTGTGATGCTCTGTCTTGGAACAGGCATTTATCTCCTCAATGCAGACGGCCTTCGTCTCTCGCGGACCTCCAACCTGCTCCTGCTTCCCATCGCCTTTCTCTCCGCTGTCGCCTTGTTCCGCCAGGAACCGATGACCGTGTCCCTCTCTGTCACCATGACCCTCTTCCTCATGGGAGTTTTTGCCATCACTTATCTCAATGGTGCGTGGGTGAGGTTTGGCTTGCTCGATTACATCCTCGGTTACCTGCGACTCTTCGGAAGCATGCTCGTGCGTCCGATTGGGTTCAATGCCGAAGTAAAAAAGGAACAGCCGTCCACAGGTGAGAAGCGGAGCAGTCGAGTCTGGGCGGTTGTAAGGGGGATCGTCATTGCGCTGCCTGTCATCGCCATCTTCGCATCCCTGCTTTCCTCGGCTGATCCCATCTTCGAAAAACGCTTTGCCGATTTCATCGACCTCTTCAACATCGATAACCTGCCCGAATACATCTTCCGGCTTGTCTATATCCTGATCTTTGCCTACGCCCTCGCGGGGACATACCTGCACGCCGCCCAAAAATCAGGCGAAGAGGCGGGAGAGAAGAAATTGCTCTCACCTTTCCTTGGTTTCACTGAATCAACCATCGTGTTGGGAAGTGTCACAGTGCTGTTCGCAATATTTGTGATCATTCAATTCCAATATTTCTTTGGCGGGCAGGCAAATATTAGCATGGAAGGCTATACCTATTCAGAGTATGCCCGCAAGGGTTTTGGCGAACTGGTAGCCGTTGCCTTTTTCAGTCTATGGATGTTGCTTGGATTGGGAGCCATCACCAAGCGCGAGAACGAAACGCAACGCAAGATCTTTTCAGGTCTGGGGGTGACGTTGGTTGTCTTGGTGATCGTCATGCTTGTCTCTGCGTATCAGCGATTGGTGCTGTATGAATTCGCCTACGGCTTTTCCCGCCTGCGAACATATACACATGTCTTCATGATCTGGCTTGGGTTGCTGCTTGTGGCTGTTGTTGTTCTTGAAGTGCTTCACCGGGAACGATCCATTGGCTTGACGATGGTGATGGTGGCTCTTGGGTTTGTGCTCTCACTTGGCGTCATGAACGTGGATGCATTTATAGTCCGTCAGAATGTTCAACGGGAAATCCAGGGCACAGGAGATAAAACCTTTACACAAGGACGATCCGACCTGGATGCGCAATATTTCCTGGATCTCTCCGATGATGCCGTTCCGGCTTTGGTGAATGCCTTCAACAATAATTCCCTGCCTGTAAATGTTCATGAAAAACTGGGTGCGGCTTTGGCATGCAAACAATATGACCGTGAGCAGGATACCCGCGAAATCCCCTGGCAGGCTTTCCATCTGTCGCGTTACCTGGCTGATCTTGCGTTCGAAAAAGTGAACAGCGAATTGAAATCCTATCATGTTATTGACAAGGATTGGCCCGTCAAGGTCGAAACACCGGGGGGTGAGGAATTCTCCTGCTTTGTGTATTTTTCCGACTAGAATAAAAAAGACCTCCGAGACGCTTCGCGCAGGATCTCGGAGGTCTGCCTGTTTTACGTTTGCGGTTTCAATCTTGCAGTCAGGTCTCGCAACTGCACAAATGAGATTGGCTTGATCATGACAAAATCCGCCTGGTCTCTGTATGCCTCTCCCATGCGGGCGTCAGCAGTTGTGATAATGACCATGGTCTTTTCGAATTTGGCCTCCTGTTTGATGATATTTGTAAGCAGGTCGCCGCCTGAAATGTGCGGGATGTGCATATCGAGCAGGATCAGGTAGGGGGCTTCCCCGTTCTTTAATCTTTCCTCCGCCTTTTTGCCATCGGGGATTTTTTCCACTACAAAGCCGACACCGCGCAATGCCTCGGCAAAAATTTCAACAAGATCTTCATCATCCTCAATAATCAAAGCAAGTGCGCTCATAAATTCTCCTTCTATCTCTATGGGATGACCAACGGCAGGGTAACAGTGAAGGTTGTGCCCTTTTCAAGTTCACTTCCCACTTTGATATCGCCATTCATCAGGTTGACCAGTTGATTGACGATGGCAAGCCCCAGCCCGAAGCCTCCCTTGGTCCGGGTGGCAGCCCCCTCCACCTGGCGGAATGTTTCGAATATGTGTGGCAGTTCAACCTCCGGGATGCCGCGCCCCGTATCAGACACTTCAATACCCCATTTCATGAAATGGGGTAGGTGGAACAGCCGCACACGGACATAGCCCTGGTCTGTGAATTTGATGGAATTGGTCACAAGATTAACCAATATCTGTTGCAAACGCGCACCATCGCCGATCAAGGTTTCGGGGAGGGTATCGTCCATTTCGCTGGTCAGGCTGAGGTTCTTGTCTGAGAAGGTTTTATCCAGCAGACCGTGCAGGTTTTCGAGGAGTTCGGACGGCTTGACGGGTCCCATGCTGATCGTCAATTTACCCGCTTCCATTTGCGCCTGGTCGAGCAGGTCGTTGATCAACCTTAACAGGCGCTGGGTGTTGGTCATGATGCGGTTCGCCATATTGACCTGTTTTTCGTTCATGGGACCGTAGACCGCCTCCTTGAACATTTCGGCATAACCGAGAATGGCATTGAGCGGGGTGCGCAGTTCATGCGAAACGATGGCGACAAAGGTGCTTTTGAGTCGTTCCACTTCGGCTTCGCGTGTGAAATCGCGGAAGACGGTGACGGTACCTATGTTGATAATGCCTTCCTCGCGGAAGTCATAGATCTGTCCCGCACTGACAGAGAGAGTCTTTTCTCCCCATTCGATGCGGAAACTGAAGGGTTGGGTGTCATGCTCGATCATGGCGAGAAGCAGTCTGCGCCCGTTTTCGGAGAGTTTGGGATGTTCGATCAATCCGCGAAAGTTGCGCCCCACGATCACTTCGGCAGGAAGTTCGAGCATACCCCGAATGGCTGGGTTTACAAGGATGGCGTTCCATTGCCTGTCGAATACGATCACGCCATCGGCGATGGAGTTGAGGATAGTCTGGTTACGTCCGGCTTCAATGCGTTCGCGCGATAGGGATTCTGCCAGTGCCTGGGTGCGCTGGGTGACAACCTGATCGAGGTTGGTGTTGATGACGCGCAATTCCTTGAGTGCGGATTCCAGACTGCGCGCAGATAACCAGGATACCAATGCCAGCATGAAGAAACCAATAATCGCAAAGTAATTTGGTGTCTGATCAATGGAGAGCGCCAGCCACGAGATGATGCCGCCTCCGATGATGGCAAACAGAAAACTCGCTTCGGGAATCAGGATCAGGCTGGAGATTGCAATGGGAAGTGTGTAGATAAAGAGGGAACGTCCGTTGGATAGCTCTGCGGGAGAATCTGTAAAAGTGAATATGAGGGTTAAGAGCAGAAGAAAGAGCAATGCCGCCCAACGACCTGACCATCTTCGGTTGACCTGGTAAATCCCCAGCATTCCGAATGTCATCACAATCGTTCCAGCCAGAAGCAGTTGGGTTTCCGGCGCGCCTAACCCTCCCGCTGTACTGGAGCCGATCATGATCCCGATGATTCCAAAGATCGTTGCTGTCAAAGTGCCGAGCAGGAGAATGTTGAGTACCCTCCGACGACGGGCATCGTCGGGATCGGGGACGGGAACGTTGAGGATGGAATCAATAAATCTTTTCATGGTTTATTCAGCCAGCGAGAGCGCGCTGATCACTGCAGAACGTATGACGAGGTTGGGACTGTACAGGCATTTCCCAATCCACAATGGTGGATATGTTTTATCCATGTTTTCTTTGAGCCAGCGTGCGCCATTTTTCAATACCCCTTTTGGAACACTGGCAACCTTTTCATTCCATACCCATAAGGCTTGCATGGCATAGGCGGTCTCTTCGGCAGTGGGAAGGTACGTGCCCCAGGAACCGTTTCTGTTTTGAGTCCTCAGTATCCATTCAACGGATTCACCGACAAGTTCATTGTCGATGCCGGCGCAGGCAATGATGGCATGTGCGGTGGCATAGTATGTTGAAGAATGCCATTTGTCCACCCAATAGGGCATGTATGCATCTCTTGATCTTTTCAGGAAGTCGAGTACTTTTTGTACAGAGGTATTTTTCCTGTCGAGCCCAGCCTGTGTAAGTGCGCCCAGCACGTGGATATTGGCACTGATGGATGGGTTGGCTTCCAGGTCGAAGCACCTGAAATGTTTTTCCTCCTCGTAAGCCAGTACGCTTGCGAGATCTTTTTCGATACCGTAGCGTAGCAGGGTTTCATAGACCAGCCCTGTATCGTCACTATCCTTAACGGAATAGCCTGCAGCGAATCCGATCCCGACCTTGGGCTGCCACGCATTCGAAAGGAATTCGAGATGCGGCTTTAGTTTGCCTGCGTGACCGAGGTTTGGGGTCAAGCTCAGGTTCCAAAGGGTCCATGCGATCTCGAAAACATCAAAAGGGGCAACATTTGGCAAGCCGCCATCGGCATTGGTTGTGCCATGCAGATATTTCAGCGATGCTTCATCCCCTTTTTTGATGTACGTTGCAAAGTAGGCTGTGGCGGAGGGGCTGACTCCCACAGACCCATTACTCTCCTGTAAATTCTCCACATCGAGCATGTGTTGCCCGTCTTTGCCTGCCATCTCGGCTGAGAAGGCCATGGTCACATGGCGGCTGATCATTTTTCCCTTGAGATATGCAAGTTTTTTCTCGCGCAACTTGGACAAACGCCCCAGGATGCGATCGCTCTGACTCTTGATGATGCCCAGCTTTTCGGCTTCGCCTGCCAGGATGGGAGCGATCATTTCAAAGCCGACAGTTGCTCCATTCGGATCAGCTTGCAGACCCTGTGTGGCTCCCCCAACGATGCGTTCGAGTGCGAGCCTGCCATTTTCGATCTGCACTTTGTCATGTCCGCGGCGACCGCGATACGTGAGGGCGATCATTGCGGCAAGTGTGCAAATTACCCGATCATGGTAATACATGGGGGAAAGAGCGCCCCATGAGCCATCGGGAAGTTGATTTTCGGCAAGCCATGAAAGTGATTTGTTGCTGATGTTCCAGTCAATTTCACCGAGCCGCGCCGCCCAGGCAGTATCGTAGGCAGTGCTCCCCATGTGACCCGGTCCAATTTCGTCGATGAGATTGGCGATGAGGTCTGTCATGAGTCGGTTCCAAGTTCAGAAAACCACAGGTTGAATTTTAATTTGCCGACGCCAAAGGCGAAATCCTTATTGGCTCGATAATATTCACGAAGCCAGTCAAGTTCTTCACTACCCATTTTGGTGTAATCCGGTTCAGGTGTTCGGCGGACATAGATATGATCGTAAAGGATCGCCCGTACTTGACGTTCGGTCATGTAAGGTGACGGACTGACCGAGAAGTACAGATCTTCCTCGCCTGTTGCCAGCAGGGGCATATCAAACACGCTGAATTTATCAAAGCCGATGAAAATGCTGACAGGGGAAAGATCTTCACCGTAGTATTTTCGGATCAAGGCGCCTTTATCGGGGACTGCGCCGTGTGCAAGGTAGTGTTCCACTGATAGGCGTGAGATCGTCTCTGTCACTTCATCAGCGAATACGCCGAAGTATAGATTGAATCCGGTGTTGTGCTTGGTTGCCTCCATGACATCATAGATGGAACCAAGCACAGTCTCGAATTCAGTGCCTTTCAATACATCCCGGTAATCGCCATAGAAGCGGACCCTCACTTTGTATTTCTCGAAGAATTTACGATAGTGGTTGTCGGTGGCGGTGCGGACCAAGCCGTCCATGCCGACGCGTCTGGTGTATTCGTCGCCGCGGTGCATAAGTTCGCGCCCGAACACTGGGGCAAGGATGGTATGGATGCCATGATCGAACAGTATGGAACAAAGTTCCACATGGTTCTTGATGGATTCGTCCATGTAGGTTTTGAAGAAATCCGACCCAATCTTGTCTGTGTGTTCGAGCGTGAACCAGCGTCGCGTGCCGTTGACGGGGAACACGACCACTTTTTGCCCGGTTGCTTTGACGATGGCGGCCACTTCGTTGACGGGGAGTTGCAGGAAACGCTCAAAGGGAATCATCGGCTTCTCCACAGGCGCGGCAGGAATCGGGGAGTCCGAAGCGCATATTCGGCGTAGCCGGGCAGTGTTTTTGTCAGCAGATCTTCTTCCTGTTGTGCAGCACGGGTGAAGTCCCAGATCGTGTATGACAAAGCCGCGAGGGTTGTCAGTGCGGGATTGATGAGAAAGAGTCCCATTGCAATGCCAAAGAAGGAGGTGATGACCGGGTGGCGCATGAGTCTGTAGGGACCCGTGCTGATGACCTGGTGCCCGGGTTGTACTTCCACGCGTTCCGCATAGTAATGTTGCAGGTGGGCGCGTGACCAGATATGTAATGCAAGTGAGTCAAGAATCAAAAACGCCCCAAGGATCTGAATGACCAGTCCCCAGGTTGCGTTTGTGCGAAAACCGATGCTTGAAAGAAAAATGGGTTGAAAAACAAGAATGGCAACCATCAGGAAGATGAAGGATGTGAAATCCCAGGCACGTCCCGAGCCGCTTCCCTGTCTCTGTTTATCGTAGCGGCGGATGAGTATAAAATCCATCGCATAGAAGAGGAGGACAGTAAGCAGAGTCGCTGCAGATTGGGGACCTCCGGTAATCATAATTTCTCAATCTTCGTCTGCAAGACGTTTTGCAGCACGTGACAGGATGCCTGCCATTGAGATCATGGCATGGTTCGTGTCTTCGAGATGGACCCCCAGCCTGCGTTTGACATCGTAGGCGCCACTCCCGAAGCGGAGGAGACGCACTTTATGTTCAAATGCCTCCTGAAGTGCGGCATAGAGCAGGAGGAAGTAACCACCGGGCACATCATCCTCCAGCCCGAGCGTCGAGGTCAATTGAAAACTGTTGTCACGCAGAACAGCACCGCAACCGACAAGCTGCCCCTCTTTGCGAAGTTCGAGCCAGGTGCCATCAACCCTGGAAAAATTCTCGAGCAAATTGCGCGCCCAGGGATTTAGGGCAGAGCCATGCCAGATGGACACGTTCCCGATCAATTTGACGGCGGCATCCACATCAGGGATGGATGAATGCCTTGAAAGAACGATGCCGTTATCCGATGTCTCTTTCAAGGTGCGTTTATAGTGTTGACGGTCCTTTTTGTTGCCTGCTTCGAGGTAGGCTTCGAAACTTTCCCATGCCATGGGCATGTATGTGCCTGGCTCTGAAACAGTAATGGCTTCGTAACCAGCGGGCCAGGATGGATATTTTAATTGTTCTGTCAGAAGATAATCGAAGACGAGGAAGGAACAGCGTTGTTTCTTGAACTCCTCCTGCGCGGCACCTGCCAACACCTGGAGTGCTTCATCCCGCTCAGGTTCACCGGGGAGCAATAAAGCCGAAGTGTCTGCAAGCGGTGAACGACAGACCAGTAGGGGTCTCCGTTTGAGAACAGATGACATGAATTGCCGCGCGACTTTGGGAAGGGGGAGCGGTTCGTTCTTGACCCGAAACAATGCACAGGCGGCGATGGGTGTATCACCATTCCAGGCGACCAGGTAGGTTGACGGACAGTCTGCCATGATGCGTTCGCCGATGGTGTACCAGTTATGGCTTTGGAAGCCGCGCCCTGCGGCAATATGATTCCATGCATCAGGGGAAATTTCCTGGATGCTTCGATAGGTTTTGACTTTGAGATTGCTCATGGCTGTATCCGTTTCAATTTTACTTTCAGACTTAAGGAAATCTGGCTTTGTTCATTTATGCCTTGCAAAAATGATAACAAACCGGTTGGCTGGATGATCAGGTGGTGAATGCCGTGAGCAATTATACCTTCCGAAATAAACCAGACGATGACATGTTCGTGTCAATCAACTCGATGGTGATTTTGGACCTGTCATTCGGACCATTCGATCCTGAGTCACACCTTGCATATTCGTTTGTGGATTAATGCATTAGTGTTACAAATGCATTTGTAACTAGGCATAAGATGGATGCCTGATAAAATTCCAAAATTGCCTTGGGACTTTTGCAATGAAGGAAAGGGGAATGATTGCAGCGAGAAAGACGATTTGCGGCGTCCAGTACCAGGGACTTAAGAATGCGACCAGGACAAGAGACAACGCCAGTCACGAGCGTGGTTGGGATGCCTGCATGAAAAACAATATGCGCCGCATGGGGGTCCACGAACGTGTTGAACTCAGCCAGTGCGGTCGTATTTCTTCATGGCGGATCGCGCCGCCCATGATGACGATCTCCTTAAGCGCCTCTGCCACTCTCGGTTCTTTGCGGATCGCCAGGGCGAAATTCGTAAGCGGACCGATTGCCACCAGTGTGAACTCTCCGGGGTTGGACATGATCTTCTCGATGAGAAAATCGCATCCATGCTGGACCGTGGGTTTGGTCCGTGGTTCTGGGGGCTTTGCATAGCCCAAACCTGTGTTCCCATGAGTCTCCGCTGCAAGCAGGGATGGTTGTACCAGCGGAAGTTCGCACCCTGCTGCCACCGGAACATGACTCGCGTTTGCCAGCTCCAGAATGGATAACGCATTTATCGTGGCTTGATGCAGCGAGCAATTGCCGTGAACGACACTCAAACCCTCAAGCGAGAGCTCAGGCGAAGCTACAGCCAGCAGGATGGCCAACGAATCGTCAATGCCGGGGTCAGTGTCAATTAGGATGCGTTTGGGCATGTTAATTGACAAATCTCTTCGCCAGGCTTTCCATGCGCTGTAAAAACAACTCGATGAAATCATCACTGCGAACATCCATTGCCACTTTCATATTCGCGGGCTTCTTTGTGAGTTCGAAAATATCGGCAAAGGTTTTACCCATGGAAACACCGCCCGAATGGTCCACGTCCACGTAATATTCTTTCAAGGTTAGCAGCTCAGGCGCGATGATTGTTGCCAATGTCAGTGGATCGTGTAAAGCGCTCCCCGCAAAGCCTCTATCGACTGAGAACTTTATATAAAACTCAACCGCATCCCTGATGAATTTCGTGATGGGTGAGTCGATTTCGAGCAGGCGGTTGACATGCTCACGTTTGAGTAGGCATTGATGTGTTACATCGAGCGGAATTAATGTGATGGGGATTCCTGAGTGGAAAACAATATGTGCGGCGTGTGGGTCAACGAAAATGTTGAATTCTGCCAGAGGGGTCATATTGCCGTTCTCTTGAATTGATCCACCCATGATGACCAGTTCCTTGACAGCCTTCGCAAACTTCGGTTCCTTGCGGATCGCCATCGCGATGTTCGTGAGAGGTCCAATGGGGAAGATGCTGAGTTCATTTGGCTCGGCAAGCACGCGTTCGATCAAATAATCCACGGCATGTTGCGGGATGGTTTTTGATTGTGGTTCCGGTAATTTTGCTTCACCGATTCCGCTCGCGCCGTGGATATCTGCCGAGGCGCGTAATGGCTGAACCAAAGGTAGCATGCTTCCGGCAGCAACGGGAATATGGCTGGCGCCGCAAAGTTCCAACACAGCTAACGCGTTGCGAGTTGTTTTTTCAATGGTGACGTTGCCCTGGGTGGTTGTAAGCGCTTCCAGTTGGATTTCCGGGGAAGCGAGAGCCAGTAAAAATGTAAGTGCGTCGTCCACGCCGGGATCGGTATCTATGATGATTCGTTTAGAGGGCATAAGATAAAAGTGTCATGGCGAGGGCGTTTGTTGCCCGAAGCAATCTCCTCGTGCGATGGAAGGTTTCGGCATCGTTACGCCCCTTCTCGCAACAGCATGAGCCTTTCCACTTCCTTTTTCGTCGGTAGCGATGGTTGTGCGCCGAATTTTGTTGCCGCGAGGGCACCGCAGGCACAACCATAACGGACAGCGTCAGCAAGCAAGCTTGCTGAATTCAACGCAACCGCAAATCCACCAATAAACGCATCACCCGCTGCGGTGGTGTCTACTACTTTAACCTGATACGTATTTACCTGTGTCCTTAATTCCTTGTTTACGATTAATGCACCTTTGCCGCCCAGGGTGACGATCACATTTTGTGCGCCCCGCTCGAGCAATCCATGCGCTGCTTTTTCAGCAGAGGGTATGTCGGTCACATTCATACCGGTGAGCAGACTCAGCTCCGTTTCATTGGGGACGATGAAATCGGCAAGTGAGATCAATTCATCTGGGAGTTCTTTGGCAGGCGCGGGATTCAAGATGACTCGCACCCCATAATGTTTTGCAAGTTTTGCAGCGGAGTATACTGTCGAGATGGGAATTTCCAGTTGGAGCAGAAGCAGGCTAAAGTCCGGGAAAGAGGCGTGTTCCACATCCGAAGATGTGACCTTGCCATTTGTGCCTGGTGATAACACAATGCTGTTTTGCCCGTTCGCATCCACAATGATGGTTGCCGTGCCAGTTGACGCGTCATCCCGCTGGATGAGTTTTGTATCAACATTGTTTGATTTTAGGTTGTCGAGGAGGAAATCGCCGAAGTTATCCCTGCCGACACGTCCGAGCATGGAGACGTTTGCGCCCAGTCTCGATGCGGCAACGGCTTGATTGGCTCCCTTGCCGCCGGGGATGACTTGCAGGTCTTCGCCGCTGATGGTTTCGCCGGGTAGTGGAAAACGCGGCGCGCGTACCACCAGATCGGCATTGAGCGAACCGACGACTAGGATGTTGGTCATGTGCCGATTTTACTCGATTCGATGTTTTGGAAATATAATGAGCGGCTGGAGAATGTAATGAAAAAAATCTGGCCCTTCAGTTTCTACTTTTTGTACTATGCGGCGATGGCTTCATTTATGCCGTTCGTTGTCCTGTACTATCAGCAGTTGGGATTTAACGGTGTACAGATCGGTTTGTTGACCGGCGTACCGCCGCTGATCACGTTGTTTACCGGACCATTTCTGGCGGGCATTGCGGATTCCACGCGAAAGCATAATTTGATCATGGGTGCAGGGATCCTGGGGGCGGCTGTCATTGTGTTTTCCATTTCTTTGCTTTCGAATTTTGTAGTTATCTTTTTGCTTGTACTGCTCTTTAATGTGTTTTTCTCGCCAGTCGCTCCGCTGGGTGACAGTGCCACCATGACGATGCTCGGAGATGAACGCGCCATGTATGGACGCGTACGCATCGGCGGTACCATTGGCTGGGGCATCTTTGCCCAGATCGCCGGGATATTGCTGTATCGATTCGGCTTGATCGCGCTGTTCTATGTTTTTTCGGCGGTCATGGTTGTCAATTTTTTTGTGAGCATGAAATTTTCGTTTGGCAAGCATGAGGAGCATGATGCCAAACGTGAGAGCGCTTTGACGTTTCTTACGAATCGTCGTTGGGTTATTTTCCTTCTCTCGGCATTTTTGGGCGGATTGGGGTCAATGTCTGTGGCGGCTTATTTGTCCCCGTATCTAAAAGAATTGGGCGCGAACGGAAGCCAGATCGGTTTTGCATTTACAATCGCCACCCTGACCGAACTGCCTGTTTTCTTTTTCGGTGATGTCCTTGTCAAGCGGTTTAAGCCCTATGGTTTGTTCCTGATCTCTCTGGTGTTGATCGGCTTCCGTTCAGTGTTTTTTGGATTGGTCAATACCGTTTTCATGGCTATCGTGGTACAGGCGATTGGGGGAATGTTCTTCCCTGCCATGTGGTCGGCGGGAGTTGCGTATGCGTTTGAAAACGCACCAGTGGGATTGCGATCCACCGCGCAGAGTATCTTTGGTGCGGCATCTTTCGGAATCGGCTCAGCCGTCGGCGGATTGATCTGTGGTGTCCTGCTCGAGAGCCTCGGCGGACGCGGGATGTTTATGGTATTGGGGTTTATTATCCTTGGGGGGGTGGTTTTGATCGAAGGGGCGAAGCGATTATTCCCCGAAAAAGAACTTGTTACCGCAAAGGTGTAAACTACGCTTCGCGTGGTCTTGTCAACCAGATGGTGAATGCGCCGATGGCGTATCCGCTTGCGGCGAGAGCGTACAACCATCTCGCGCCGATGACATCGAAGATGGCTCCAGAAACGGGCGCGGCAAGGATATTTACCAGGCTTGCCAAGGTGACCGTGAATAACGCAAGTACAGTCCCTGTTTCGCTGTCGTCTGTGCGACTGCTGATCAAGCCGATGTAGGAAACGGTGTACAGGCTGAAGGCCACTCCGCCGATGAAGCGCACGATCATGATCGTGGCAATGGCTGGGAACAATAAAACTGTGGAACGCTGCAGGGCGGTCACAATGAGGGCAATCAGCAGAATGCGGCTTGGACCGTAACGTTTGACAAATCGATCAGCATAAAGCATGAATGGAAGTTCAACCACAGCACTTAGAATCCCTGCAACTGAGATCAATTGCTTCGACGCGCCGAGTTCGGCAAGAAATACATTTTCAAATTGCAGAACGCCGCTGTTCATGAAACCGATGAAGATCAAGGCGATGGCAAAGCCAAGCAATGTGCGGTCACTGACAACTCGCTTTGCTGTGGATGACAGACTTGGTTTGGGTAATTGGCTATTTTGCTTGGTGATGAAAAATCGCGGCTGAATGAAAAAGATCATTAATGCGCCCAGGATCCACATGGAGCTGACTCCGATGAAGCCGGCGATAAAGTCGAAACGCTCGATCAGCCACCCCGAAGAAAGAACCGCAATGATCCACCCAACCGATGCGAACACACGGATGCTTCCGTATCCGCTCCCCGACTCCTTTGAAACTGCGACAGCCATCGAATCGGATACTGGCATGACGCCTGATCCTGCCAACGCCTGAAAGAAAACGTTGACCAGAATAAAGATGTAAAGTGTTTGATGCCCAAGAGCGAAATATCCCATTGCGCCGAGCAATATCGCTGTTTGTAATAGTCCGCGTGCCTGCGGTCTTTTTTTGATCCCGTTGACGATGATCGGCGCGAACAACAATCCCACGATCGAACTCGTGGATGTGATTGTTCCGATCTGTGTTCCGCTCAACCCCAGACTGACATAAAATAGATTGAGAAACGGCAGGATGAATCCCCATCCGCCCATGAAGGCAAAGTAGTAGGCTCGCGAAAAGAACAGGTCCTTGCGTAAGGTGTTGGACATATTGGCAAACGGGCGAAATATATCACTGCACCTGTTCATTGAATAGAGTAATTTGTGAGTTGTAAGCGATGGTAGGCTATTCAGCCTTTTCGCCCCAACGCAAGAGAATGACACCGGTAAGGATCAGAATACTACCTGCCCACTGAATTGCATCGAAGCGTTCATGGAGCAGGAAGTATGCCCATACCGCTGTAAAGGCGGGTTCAAGCGTGGCGATAAGATTTGCCACTGTGGGTGTGAGGCGACGAAGACTTAATGTGTACAGTCCAAACCCGCCGAGTGTGGGACCAATGCCAAGCAGGAACAATGCACTCCAGCCAGGGATGGAATCTCCCAACCAGAGCATTTCAGACAAGAGTGGTTTGTTGGATAAGGCATCAATGCCGAGATTGAAGAAGACAAGAAAAACTGACGCAAAGACGAAGCAGTAAAGTGTGGCTGTCCATGGATCGACGGATCGTTCGGAAGAAGATTTCCCTTCAAGATTGTAGAAAGCAAAGAATGGACCTGAAAGCAACCCGAATAGGATTCCCAGCCAGTTCAAATGCCAGGCAGACAGGTCATACGCGCCTGAAATGAGAACCGTTCCAACCAGGCTCAACACAATGGACAGAATTTTTATTGGATTGAATCCTTCCCTGAAGATCAATCTGCTCAAGACAGCGGTCATGGCAGGGGAGGAGTAGACCATGAAAGTGGCAACAGCCGCCCCGTTGTATTGAACCGATAATGTCCATGTGGAGTGGAAGACGGCAAAGGTGAATCCATAAAGGATCATGAATTTCACCTGGGATTTGTCGATTTGAAAGAGCTTGCGATGGAAGACTCCCAATCCGAAAGACATTCCGAGTGCAACGAACAGAACAGACCAAAAAGCGATGACGAGGGATGGGACGGCGTAGACTTTGCTCAGATAGCTGATGAGGATGCCTGAAAAGGACCAAAGCAAGACCGCAGAAAATGCGCTGATATATCCTTGTGAAGATGTTGATGATACTTTGGCAGCATTCTCCATCTTTATTGTCTTTCACCCCAACGCAAAAGGATGACACCAGTGAAGACAAGAAAGCTGCCCATCCATTGCATTGCATTGAGCTGCTCACTGAGAAGCAGATACGCCCAAATCGCGGTAAGCGCAGGCTCAAGTGTTGCGATAAGGTTAGCGACAGTTGGTGCGAGATAACGCAGACTCAACGTGTAAAACCCAAACCCGCCAAGTGTAGGCGCGACACCAAGGAAGAAGAGAATTCCCCAGGCAGCTGTTGAATTGCCAAGCCAGAGCATTTCAGAGAGCAGCGGCTTGCCGGACAAACCATCCACACCGAGATTGAAGAAGAAGAGGAAAAATGTTGCTAAGGCGAAACTGTAGAGTAATGCTGTCCATGAATCGATGGAAGCATCAGATGCATGTTTGCCTTCGAGATTGTAAAAAGCGAAGAAGAGACCAGTCAACAAGCCGAAGATGATTCCCAGTGGATTGAGTTTCCACATGGATGGATCGTGTGCGCCAGAGACAAGAACCGTTCCGAGCAGGCTCAATACAATAGACAGAATTTTCACCCGATAAAATTTCTCTTTGAAGATCAAACGGCTGAGAATGGCAGTCATGGCGGGGGAACTGAAAGCTAACACCGTTGCAACCGCCGCGCCGTTGTATTGCACGGAAAACGTCCACATGGAGTTGAAGACCGCGAGCGTGAATCCGTAAAAGATCATGAATTTCCAGTGGGAACGATCAAGATGAAAGCGTGCGCGGCTGAAGATGAACAATCCTACAACCATCCCAAAGGAGACGAAAAGATCACGCCAAAAGGCAAGGACGAGTGAAGGCAGGGCATAAGTCTTGCTGAGATAACTAATGAGCGGTCCCGTTGTTGACCAAAGGAACGTAGCGGTCAGTGCGATGATGTATCCGCGAGAGAAGGTGGAGGTGGATGTTTGTGTGGTTTCCATGTCACATAAGAAGAGCCCTGCAGGGGCAGGACTCTTGGGTAGATATTGGTATTGTGGGATGGGTTAATTATAAATTGAATCTGTTATTTACTCCTTCTTTGAATATCCTGAAAATCAAGCATGGATCATCAAACTATTTACCACCGGGCATCAGGATATACCCGTTGGAACGCGTTCCTGCAATGGGCTGGTTGCCGCCACAGAGACCCGAAAAGCCCGCGAGAACGGGGGGAGGCAGGTAGGTGAGTTCGGCTTTTATCTGCCACCCCTCCAATGCACCATATCCTTGCAGACGGGCATGTCCATTTTGTCCCGCGGGTGTGATTTCCAATACCCAGCTTCCAGCCCAGTAGCCGTCGAAGGCATCTGGATAGATTGTCAATGTACCTTGATACGTGCCATACATCGTTGCGGGATCGATATTGGCATTGCTGATAATTTGTCCAACACCCTCGTGATACACGCTGGCGGACTGGACCACAGAATTCAGCACCCTGTCGCGGATGTGGAGGATCCCGTCCTCACTTACCCACATTTTTTGGCTAACGATTGGTGGACAAACGATGTTATAGGCTTCAAATTCCTCCCTTTCCGCCTCTGCGGCAGCCGGGGTGGCTGTGGGGAATGTTGCAATCCAGCCGAGTGATGCAATGAGAGCCAGTACGAGGCTCAGGCGAAATACATTTTTGTTCATTTTAATCTCCTTGGATTTGGATCTTCCGACTATGGTTTTCGAGACTTAAAGCTGGCTATATTTGATGACTTCCTCCTTTTCTGAACGGTCTGTTTTGGTATTTGTTAAATCCAGACTCCAGCCAGGATTCGGTTTCTTGTAAGTTGAAACAGGTTGGAGAGAGACTGACCGCTGGATGTTCCTTGCTCGGATCAATCCCACATTGATCAGGATGCCTGTAATAATGAGTAGATTGGCTATGAGCTGTGTCAGCCAAATGAATGGGCTGTCATTCTCTCTAAATCCGAGTGGTCGGTCTCTGGTTACTCTCATGGGCTCCACTTTTCATAATCAACGATCTGTATTAACTCTATAAAATCACCGTATCGAACGCGTGGAGGAATCATGGAATAAGCCTATATTCATGATTGAATCGATATGAGCAATTCTGTATAATGATTTACAGAACCTGCATTTTTCCATGCTGGTCAGGGAGTGCTCCTTGTCTCGTCTGTCGATTTGGCTGCTAGGTCCGGTCATCGCTGAAGTGGACGGTGAGCGTTTGAGCGGTTTTCGCTCCGATAAGGTGCGAGCGCTCCTTGCGTATCTATCCATGGAGTCTCATCGTCCGTGGACGAGAACTACCCTGGCGGGGTTGTTGTGGCCGGATAATTCCGAAAAGGCGGCATTAAGTAATCTTCGAAATGCGCTCTCCAATTTAAGGCGGGTATTTGGAAATATTGGGGATGTATCCCCCTTCCTCGACATTACTCAGGAAACCATACAGTTCAATCCTGCAAGCGACAGCTGGCTTGATGCAAAAGACTTTTCGGATCTTGCGGCAAAGAAGGACTCTCTCTTTGATGAACAGAGCGATGTGGAAAATTGGAAAAAAGCGTTGTCGCTATATCGTGGGGAATTTATGGAAGGATTTTCGATTGACAGCGCTCCATTTGAAGAGTGGATGTTGTCAACTCGTGAGCACCTCCGTCAGCAACTTCTGAGAACCATTCGGGCACTGGTTGTTGCACATGAGCTCTCAGGTGAATGGATCACTGCGTTGGATTACACCCGACGCTGGATCGCGCTTGAGACCTGGAATGAGGATGCCTACCGTCACAGCATGCAGATTTTGGCGGGGGATGGGCAACGGCATGCGGCACTTGCTCAATATGAAGAACTTCATTCCCGCCTCTCTCAAGACTTGGGAGTTGCTCCCGAATCCAAAACGGTCCAACTCTATGAACGGATTCGCGATGGACATTCGGCAACATTTGTACCAGCGGGTATTGACACGCCAGAAATAGGTAGAGACTTGGCTGTCGATCCCGGACCTCTTCCACAATTCATTATCGATGAATTGGGCGTGGAAGTTGAACCTAAACTATTCGTTTCCCGCACCAAGGAACTTGAACAATTGGGACGTGGTTTTGAACTTGCTGTTGAAGGCAGGGGTGGGGTTTATTTCATTAGAGGTGAACCTGGAAGTGGAAAGACTGCCTTGTTGGGAGAGTTTTCCCGTCTTGCCATGCAACGCCATGCAAACCTGCTTGCCTTGTGGGGACAGTGCCATGCCTATACCGGATTGGGAGATCCCTACTTCCCGTTTCTCACAATTACCAGAATGCTTACAGGAGATATGGAAACAAAGTTATTTAGTGGTGGTGTGATCACTTTGGAACATATCCAGCAACTATGGAAATATCTGCCAGATACGATCACATCCTTGGTGGAATTTGGGCCGGATCTGATCAGTCGATTCCTTGCAGGTGAGAATAGTCTGCGTCTGGCTCGATACCATCGGGGTGTGGAACCAAACATGTTGACGACCTTGAACTCACAGCTCAAAATTCAGCCAGGAGGGGGTAATCAACTGCGTTTGCCGCAGGTGGCAATGTTCGAACAGTTCAGTCGTGTCATGACAGCCCTATCCCGCTCTCATCCATTGTTGATCATTTTGGACGATCTACAGTGGATTGATCCAGGTTCCTTGAATTTGCTTTTCCATCTGGGGCGTCAACTTGCCAACAGCCGGATTATGCTTGTTGGAGCATATCGACCCGAAGATGTCGAGTCGGAACGCGAAGGTTCACCGCATTTGCTTCAGAGTGTTGTGCGCGAATTACAGGTAGTGTATGGAGAGATCATTGTTGATCTTGCGTTGAGCGATGGAATGGATTTTGTGGACACCCTCTTGGATAGTGAGCCGAATGAGCTGGATTCTGAATTTCGCAAGTTGCTGTACCAGCAAACCTCAGGGCATCCACTCTTTACCATTGAGTTGCTTCGAGGCATGCAGTTACGCGAGGAAATTGTCAGGGATAACACAAATGTATGGGTGGAAGGTCGTCAGATAAATTGGGCCCAATTACCAGTCAAGGTGGAGGCGGTGATCTCTCTTCGCATTCAGCATTTGCCCCTTAATTGTCAGACCATATTAAATGCAGCGTGCGTTGAAGGTGAACAGTTTACCAGTGGAATGATAGCCCATGTAACAGGCCTGGAGGAGAGTCTGGTTCAAAATCTGTTGAGTCAGGAAATTGGTAAACGGTACCGTTTAGTAGCTGCACAGGGATTGAGTCAAGCCGGGGAAGAAAAGCTGTCAACCTATCGCTTTCGCCATTCGTTGTATCAAACATATCTGTACAATCATCTGGATAACGTGGAGAAGATACAACTTCACGGCAAGATTGGTGCTGAACTAGAAAAAATATATGGTTCTAATGAACAAAAAGCATCGGAATTTGCACACACCATTGCCCGTCATTTCGAATTGGGAAGCATGCTTGGAAAGGCTGTCCGATATTACAACCTTGCAGGACAAGATGCACTACGTTTATCGGCCAATCAGGAAGCATTGACACACTTCTACCATGCTCTGGAGTTGTTGAAGTCTTTGCCTGCATCAGCAGAACGTGATCGGCAGGAATTGGGATTGCAACTCAGCCTTGGGCATCCACTGACAGCTCTTAAAGGATGGGCTCCTCCAGAAATGGCGACGGCTTATGAACGGGCACAGGAGTTGTGTCAGAACATCGGCGACAATGCTCAATTGATCCCAGCTTTGTGGCTGCTTGCCACGTATCGATTGGGACGTTCTGAACACGCCGATGTTGATCAGCTTGTTGAGCGGTTATATCATCTGGCGCACCAAGCTGGCGACCCCATGCTTCTTGCTCTTGCAAGTTTGCAAGTCAGCCCGTTTTATCAGGGTAGATTTGGCGAAGCCAGGGAAATTCTCGAAAAAGCAGGTTCTTTTGGAGATCTAAACCGGCAGGCGCTGTTGGCTCAGCAGTTTGGCATGGCTCCCGCAGTTGTTGGAATGGCGTATTTGGCGGAATGCCTATGGTTTTTGGGATTCCCAGAGCAGGCATATAAACCCGTCATCGATGCGCGAAACATGGCTGAGCAGATAAAACATCCCCTGACCTCGTGTTATGTCTTTGGCCGCGCCTCCTGGTTGTATGCAGCCAATTTGGATCTTGAGATGCTCCAGGATCAATCAACACGGCTTCAAATTATTGCGCAAAAGTACGGGTTCAGGAATTTCGAACTCGCATCGACGTTTTTTGAAAATTGGGTAAATGTTCAGAAGGGCAGGTCAGGGGTTAAAGCGATCAAAAAAATGCAGCAGATGATCGAAACATACCATGCAACTGGAACTGTACTTAACCGAACGGGTTTTCTTGTGCTGTTTGCACAGGCATGCCATAAACTCGGTCAAACCAAACTGGGTCTTGACGCAGCCAACGAATCAATCAAACTGGCTGAGAAAACTTCCGAGCTTTGGTATCAGTCAGAAGCATTTCGCGTAAAAGGCGAACTATTAATTCAACAAAATGCTGACTTTGCTGAAGCGGAGGAGCATTTTCTAAATGCTCGCAAGGTGGCAGTTCTACAACAGGCAAAGATGCTTGAATTGCGTGCTACGATGAGCCTGTGTAGACTTTGGGAAGCACAAGGCAGGGTTGAAAACGGGAAGCATGATCTTGCTGTGTTATATAATACTTTCACAGAGGGGTTCGATTCGCCTGACATGGTAACAGCAAAGATATTAATGGACACTAAAGAGAATGCCCTTATTGTGAGGTAGAAAGTAAAAAGAGCCACCGTTGCAGGCGGCTCTTTTTATCATTTTAACATCAGGGGTGGGGGGATTCTATTTAAAAGTCACATCCACAGGCATGCCAGGTTTGAGTTTGCCGTTGGGGCTGTCCACTTCGAGTTCAATGGCATAGACGGTTGTCTGGCGTTCCTCTTTGGTCTGGACGTTACGCGGCGTGAATTCAGCTTGATCTGCAATGCGGGTGACTGTTGCTGCAAAAGTTTCCTTAGGGAAAGAATCAGCGGTGAATGAAACTTCGTCGCCAACATTGACTTCACCATAGCGATCTTCAGAAAGATACACGGTAACAGTCAACTTGGTAAGATCAGCAATGGTCAGCGTAGCGGCACCCGCTTGTGCCACTTCACCGACGTGGATACTGCGAGTCAATATCACACCATCCATCGGGGCGTAGACGGTGAGTTGGTTCATTTGTGTGTCGATCATATCGAGATTCGCCTGCGCAGCAGCGACACTGGTTTTTGCCAGATCAAGTTGGGCTTGTGCCTGGTCAACGGCTTTGGCGGCGGTTTGTACCTCTGGCGAATTTTCGCCTGTTTGCAGCGCGCGTAATTTATCGAGAGCGCTGTCGTAGGTTTCCTGCGCCACAATTGCATCTATGCGGGCTTCCATTACATCCTTTGCGCCATCGGTGGTCAGGGCATCGTCGTAATCTTGTTGCGCGTCTTCGAGATCGATCTTCTTTTCATCATAAAGAACTTGTGCCGCATCACGCAATGACTGTCCATCCGATGTGCCGTTGGTTTTGTCCAGAACATCTTTCGCATTTTGGAACGCAACACGTGCCTTTACCAATGCTGCCTCCACCGCAATGAAATCCGCGCTGCCCGCTTTCTTTTCGGTATCAGAAAGTTTGGTCATTGCATCTTCGAGCGCTTGCTTTGCCGCATCCACTTCATCTTGCGTAGCTTGCATGCGTTCTGCTTTCGAGAAGTACCAGACGGGTAGATCGAACTCGGTAGGTTTTGATTCGTCCCATAGGTCAATCCGGGTTGACGCTTCATCTGCGAGCGCGGCATCGAGTGTCAGGTAGTATTGCAGTTGCGCGGCGTCCAGTGCCACCTGTGCGGCCGTCACGTTCGCTTTGGCAGAATCCAGCGCGGCTTGGGCACTCTGCTTTTCGGACTGAAGCAGGCTGTCGTCCAGTTTGAGAAGCGGATCGCCTGCCTTGACCGTGTCACCTTCTGAGACGAGGACATCCGTGACGCGTCCACTTAATTCAGGAGCGACTGCGATCTCTGTCGCTTCGATCTGCCCCGATGCCTGCAACGCCGGCGATTGAGTTGGCGCACAGCCGACAACGGTGAGAAGCAGGGTGATGATGAGTAAAAAAAATTTGGTGTTTTTCATAACAGCCTCCGTTAGGATTTCATACTTGAGATAAAGACATCTTCGAGAGATGGCTCGATCATGGAAAGTTGATCGATGCGAATATTCGCGCCCCGTAGTTCGTGTTCGATGGCGCGTTGATGTGACTTGACATCGGGCGCAACCACATGGACAAGCGAACCGTAAAGCTCGACCTCTTCAATGGGAATTTGGTTCGCATTTTGCGCGGCGCGTAAAACCTTGACCGTGTTGACCGCATCGGACGCGTAGATTTCAAGAACCTGCCCTCGCATCTTTTCAGATTTGATCTCAGAGGGAGAGCCGTAGGCGATGATGTTTCCATGTTGAATGAAAGCGAGACGATGACAATGTTCGGCTTCGTCCATATAATGTGTGGTGACAAAAACAGTGACACCCTCTGCGACAAATTTGTAGAGCAGATCCCAGAACGCGCGGCGTGAGAGAGGGTCAACGCCCGCGGTGGGTTCGTCGAGGAAGAGAACATCAGGGCGATGCAAAATCGCTGCCCCGAGTGCCAGCCGTTGACGCCAGCCGCCAGAGAGTTCTTTGGTCTTGGCGTGTTCACGTCCTTCAAGCCCTGCCATTTGCAGGGCGTTATTGATTCGTTCTTTCAGTTCTGAATTCGATATGCCATACGCCGCACCGTAGAAGTTGAGATTCTGTAGAACGGTCAGATCGTTGTATAAGCTAAAACGCTGTGACATATAACCAACATGCGGAAGGATTTTCGACGCATCCCCGTCAACCCGCATACCAAGAACATCGACAGAGCCTGAAGTCGGTTTCATCAGTCCCAGCATCATGCGGATGGTGGTTGTCTTGCCCGAACCATTGGGTCCGAGGAAGCCGAAGATCTCGCCGCGCTGAACCTTGAAGTCAATGTTGTTGACTGCGGTGAAGTCACCGAAACGTTTGGTCAATCCTTGGGCGACCACTGCTTTTATGTCATTCATAATCTAATCCAATGCTCTCCTCACAAAGAGAAGTGAGAAGGCGCCAATCACCATTCCAAGACCTGCAAGCATGAGCACATTGGGATACAACACGTCCATGCCCGCGCCTTTCAATAGGATGCCGCGCAGAATGGTTAACCAATGATGTGCAGGGATGAAGTTTGCAAACCATCGCAAGGCTTGCGGCATCCCTTCCACGGGGGCGGCATATCCTGTAAACATGAAGTCCATCATGCCGATCAACATGACCAAGAGAAACGCCTGATGTTGTGTGCGTGATATGACTGAGATGACCAACCCCTTGCTGAGTTCGACCAGGAGATAACCGAAAGCCAATATCATAAGAAGGACCAGCGAGCCGCGGATGGGAACCCCGAATGCGAAGTGAACCATCGTGAGCATCAAGGCAAAATCCGCGAAGCCGATGATGATGACAGGGATCGATTTGCCGATGATGATCTCCAGTGAAGAGAAGGGCATGACGAGTAATTGTTCGAGCGTTCCCAATTCACGTTCACGGGAGAATGCCAATGCAGCGAAGAGCAGGATTGTAAACTCCAGCATCAATCCCAGTTCGGCGGGAGTGGTATACAACGCGTCGCTGAGGGTTTCGTTGAACCAGACGCGCAGACTCGGGTCGAATCCTGCAAATTCATTGGAATTCAAATTCAAGCGTTGAAGCGTGACGCGTTGACCCAGATCCTGCACCACACCTTGTAAAGCGCGCAATGATGCGATGGCTGGCGTGCTTTCCGCTCCGTTCAAGATGACCATCACGGTGGGCTTCCCCGTGGGGGAGTTGAGTTGGTCACTGTAATCGGGAGGGATGATAACGGCAGCATTGATCTTTCCGCGCTGGAGGTTGTCCTCGATGGTCGCCATGTTGTTGACGTACTGAGTCTGTTGAAACGTGCCTGTATTTTCAATGGAGACGACCAAAGCACGGCTGGCGGTGCTGCGGTCATGATCAAGCACCATCATTGGCAGATTTGTAATCGGACGTGATGTTGCCCAACCGACCAAAAGCAACTCCGATGCGCCGCCGATCACCATGAAGGCGGGCAGCCACCAGTCATTGCGCAGGTGAATAAATTCTTTGATTACGAGGGACCAAATTCTTCGAAACATGATCTACCCCAACTTCTTTCTAAAGAACAATGCCGCGACCAATGTGAATACGATGCCTAGGATCATAAGCATCACAGCGTAGGGCCAAAGCACATCCATGCCAACGCCTGGGAGAAAGACACCGCGCGTGATGATGGCGTAATGTGTCCCTGGCAGGAACAGAGATTCCATGCGTGCTTCTTCAGGCATGGAGGCGAGTGGGAAGAAAATACCCGTCAGAAAAAAGCCTGGGAAGAACACAACCAGGAACGAAAGCGCCAATGCCGCGGCTTGGGTCCGCATGAACACGCCGACGATCATTCCCATGCTCAGCACTGCGAACATGAATAGCGCTGAAAGCCCAAAGAACAACAGGAAGTTTCCATTGAACGAAATTCCAAACCACCCTATCGCCAACAGTGGAATGATGATCACGTTGACCAATCCCACAATGACATACGGAAAGATTTTTCCTAATAAAAGTTCGGCGCGTGCAATGGGCGTTGCCAGTAATTGTTCGAGTGTGCCATGTTCACGTTCGCGTGCGAGAGCCAATGCGACCGAAAGCGCAGGCACGCCCAATACCATCGAGATCAAGCCTGGGATGATGTCATTGCGCGGTTTGAGGTCGGGGTTGTACCAGGTTTGCACACGCAAGTCGATGGGTTGTAAAGATGAAGCCGTAATGCCTGCCGCTTGCAACTGACTCGATAGTGCGTTGGTAATAAATTCCTCTGCACGTTGCTCAATGTGTTCAACAGCAAAGCCTCCGCTTTCAGGCTCTGTGCCGTCGATGATGACCTGCATCGGCATCCCTTTGAATCCCAGCAGGTCGCTTGCGAATCCTTTTGAGATCACGATAGCCGCTTTGATCTTGCCTTGCATCAACATCGATTCGATCTCGTCCATGTTTGTGGCGTATGCGTAAATATCCAAATCTTCGCCAGCTGTTATTTGTTGAACGAACGCGCGCGATGTTTTGCTTTGGTCATAGTCCAGCACTGCCACGGGTACGTGCACGATGTCCACGGTCATTGCGTATGCCATCAACAACAGCAGCAGGGTCGGCGTGAACAACACCAAGAACAATGTGCTGCGGTCGCGCACGATGTGATTGAACTCCTTGCGGGTCACTGCCCAGATGTGTCGCAATGACATTACGCCTCCATCTTTCTGATCAGGGAAATAAAAGCTTCTTCCATCTGCATGGGTGCTACGCGGATGCTGCGATAACCGAGCCCAGAATTTTTCAGGACTTTCTCGATTTCAGGCAGACGACGCTTTCCAGAATCAACCAGCAAATGGATCGACTCTCCATACGTTTGCGTTTCATGGACTCCCGATAAGCCTGCCACAGTCTCGAGAGCCTTTTGCCAATCTTCAGCCTGCAACTCGATCATCTCACCTTCGACCTTGTTCCTGATATTGAGCGGCGTATCGCACTCGACGAGTTTGCCTGCATACATCAACCCGACTCGTGAACAGCGATCGGCTTCATCCATGTACGGCGTGCTGACGATGATGGTCGTGCCTTGTAAATGTAATTCCGTAAGAATGTTCCAAAACTCGCGGCGTGAGACCGGGTCAACGCCTGTGGTGGGTTCATCGAGTAACAAAATTTCTGGCTCGTGAATCAACGTGCAAGCCAGTGCGAGTTTCTTCTGCATACCGCCTGAGAGATTCGCGGCGCGGCGATCCTTGAACTCGGTCAAGCCCGCAAACAAAAGCAGACGTTCCATTCGCTCACGTTGTTCCTGCTTTGTAACGTCAAACAACTCTGCGAAGAACTGCAAATTTTCTATTACAGACAATTCACCATATAAACTAAATTGTTGTGCCATGTATCCAACATGCGGCTTGATGTCCTCCGCTTTGGATTTGAGATCGAAACCAAGAATGGTTGCTTCGCCTTTGGTGATATCCAGCAGTCCCGCCAGCAGGCGTAACGTCGTGGTCTTGCCTGCGCCATCAGGACCGACAAGTCCGAATAGTTCGCCAGAGGCTAGGGACAGAGTTAACTCATTTACCGCGCGCATAGACTTAAAGTCACGCGTGAGGCGATCTGTCTCGATAATGAAAGTGTCGTTCATTGAATCCTATTTCTTGGCGAGTCGAATGATCCACAAAACAAGCAAGGCTCCCAAAGCAGGTTCCAGCGCAACACCGAGATTCCGGAGCGAGTCGCTGAATCCCATGGCGGGAATCACGTACCAATCCATAAAGCCAATAACGATGGCAGTGATGATCGCGGCGATGTAGTCACCCTGCACACCAATAGGACGGACACCCTTCCAAATGGGACCTGCCAGCCAGCCAACGATGAGACCGACAACAATCATGGCGACAACAAGAATTACAATTTCCATATTTAACTCCTTTACAAGATTAAACTACGTGGTTTTCTTTGGGAAAAACGCACCAGTGGTTTTCCAGTAATTTACGTACTCATTTCCATAACGCAGGAAAAGATCACGTTCTTCTGCCCAACACATGATCATGAAAATGGGAAAGTAGACCAGGGAAAATATTGCGAGAAAAGGTGAGTGCAGCAAGAGGGCGATCCACAGCCAGGCGAAGACTTCCCCAGCTGCCTGCGGGTGGCGTATCTTGGTGTAAATTCCGCCATACATGGTGTGCTCTTTTTTCGGGAAAGCCATTTCTTCGCCAGCATCCTTCATGCCGATCACCATCAACCAGGTGGTGGGGATGCCGACTATTCCAGCGAAGATAGCCGAAACCCACCATGCCCAGGGAAATGTTTCAGGCAGAGGAGTGTCCAATGGGTAAAACTTGTAGATCACATAATTAGCGATGGTGATGAACTCAAAGATGATTGCTGCCACTCGGTATTGCCCACAGATACGATATGCGCTTTCACCTTTCACCTTTTCAAGAGCCGCCGGACCAACGCTTAGAAAGTAGAAGTACAGGAAGAACAGAGTTGAAAAAATCAGTATGGCGAAGTTGATCCATGCACTCATCTGTTTCCCTTTCGTAGCATCCATTAACTGGATGCCTGCACGCCCTCCAATAAGAGCTTCATCCCTGAGTGGATATGGTGTTCAGGGTCAACGATGGATTTGTCATAGACCCACAGCAAGAATGTTCCTTCGATCATCGCGCCCATGGCTATAGCCACTTCGCGCGCATCCACATTGCGGAACTCACCTGAATCGATCCCGCCTTGGATGATCGGGGTGAGAACATCCAGATAACGATTGATATATTGTTTGAGCGCTTTTTGGACATATTTGTTCCGAAATGCCAATGCGAGAAATTGATAAACAATGGGGATGAGGCGGATCATGCCAAGGATGTCCTTGGTTAGCAGATCTGTGATTTTCCAGATCGCATCGGCCGCGCTTACTCCATCCTGATGAAAGGTTTCCAGTTGCTTGAACTCACGCTGGAACATGCGATCAAGGATGGCAATGATGAGATCGTCCTTACTCTTGAAATAAAGATAGAGCGTGCCCTTGCTAAGACCTGTCTCTTCGGCGATATCGTCCATGCGCGCTTCGTCGAAGCCTTTCTTTGTAAAGACTCCTTCAGCGGCGTTGATGATCTGAGTTTTACGTTCGTCGGTGACGTTCGGGCGAGGGGACATGTTTAATCCTTGATAAATAACTGACTGGTCGGTCATTTATAGTATAGGAAAGTTTTGACCATTTGTCAAGGTTTGAGGGTGGGATTGATTGACTCTGTCTGTATTTGATGGCATAATCCCGAAATTCAAAAATCAAAGCGTCGACGGAAACGAGTATGCTTCTGGTATGTTGACAGCGATCCCGGGGTCGGTGTGAGCCGGGACGATCCCAAAAGCAGAAGATCCTTCCTGAGCGTAAACCGAAATGCGTTTTGCAGAGTAAGGGAACCGGGCTGATCCTCCGTTATTCGGGATACAGTTCGCAGTAAGATCGCGAACAAGCTTCACACGAGTGCCTGCCAACTGGCAGGAATCTGGGTGGTACCGCGGAGGTTATTTCGTCCTTCGTCCCTGACTTGGGATGAAGGATTTTTTATTGCATCATCCCTAAAAAATTATTGACATGGAGATGTAAATGGGATTCAAACAAGTACCCAACAAAGTTGATTTCATAGCTCAGGAGCACGATGTCCTGAAATTCTGGAAGGATAATAAATCCTTTGACAAAAGCCGCGAGCTTCGCAAGGGAAAACCTCACTGGTCGTTCATTGACGGACCGATCACTGCCAACAACCCAATGGGTGTTCATCATGGCTGGGGGCGTACCTACAAAGACCTTTACAATCGTTTCTGGACGATGAAGGGACATGAGTTACGCTACCAAAATGGTTTTGACTGCCAGGGTCTGTGGGTGGAAGTGGAAGTGGAAAAGGAAAAAGGTTTCAAATCCAAAACCGATATTGAAAAGTTCGGCTTGGATGAGTTCGTCAAGTTGTGCAAGGCGCGCGTGTTGAAATATGCCGGCGTGCAGACGAATCAATCTGTCCGCTTGGGGTACTGGATGGAGTGGAACGAACCCGAGTCGTTGAATTACTTGGCGGAAAAACTCCTTGAAGACCCCATGCAGGAGATCACGTTTACCGGTCCCAACGGCAGGACCGTCACTGATAGTGTTGAGCAGGTGGTGGGGCAGCTGGGTCTCCCGCAACTCGGTGGAAGCTACTTCACCTTCTCCAATGAAAACAACTATATGATCTGGAAGATGATCAAGAAGTGTTCCGATAAGGGTTGGCTGTATCGCGGCGCAGACGTGATGCCGTGGTGTCCGCGTTGTGCGACAGGCATCAGTCAGCATGAGATTGTCACGGACGGTTATGCCGAGCTGACGCATCGTGCCGTCACCTTGCGTTTCCCATTGCGTGACAAACCGGGCGAATCCCTTTTGGTGTGGACGACGACTCCCTGGACGCTTACCAGCAATGTCGCCGCGGCGGTCGGTCCCGAGTTGGATTATGTCAAAGTCCGTAATGGTGAACACATCCTTTATCTCTCCAAGGGAACACTGCACATGCTCAAAGGCGGGCATGAAGTGTTGGGAGAGTTCAAGGGTAAAGAGATGGAAGGCTGGACCTATGACGGTCCATTTGACGATCTTCCCGCAGCCAGCACGCCCGGTGGTGTGACGCATCTCAGGAAGCTTGTGGAAGGCATCAAGGAAACCGCTGTGCAAGTTCATCAGGTGATCCTGTGGGATGAGGTTGGCGAAGCGGAAGGTACCGGTATTGTCCACATCGCGCCAGGTTGTGGTGCCGAAGACTTCCAACTTGGCAAGCAGTACAACTTCCCGATGATCGCTCCCATTCAAGATGAGGGCATCCTCGTGGATGGTTTTGGTTGGTTGACGGGCATGCACGTCTCCGAAGTTGCCACGCCGATCTTTGAAGACTTGAAAAAGAAAGGCGTTCTGTATAACGTTGCGCCATACACACACCGCTATCCAACCTGCTGGCGCTGCAAAACGGAACTGGTCTTCCGCCTTGTGGACGAATGGTTCATCAGCATGGGTGAGTTGTACGATAAACCGCGCGAAGAAGTGACAGCTCAAGAGAAGGAAGCTTCATTACGTTATCAGATCATGGATGTGGTCGATCAGATCCGCTGGATTCCTGAATTTGGTCATTCGCGCGAACTCGATTGGCTTCGCAACATGCACGATTGGATGATCTCCAAGAAGCGTTATTGGGGCTTGGCGCTGCCGATCTGGGTTTGCAGGGATTGTGGACATTTCCATGTGGTTGGTGATGAAAAAGAATTGCAAGCACGCGCCATCGAAGGCTGGGACGAATTCAAAGGTCATACACCGCACCGTCCATTCATCGATAAGATCAAGATCAAATGCGACGATTGCGGCGGCGTTATGAGTCGCATTCCCGAAGTGGGCAACCCGTGGCTCGATGCTGGCATCGTCAGTTTCAGCACGCTCAGTTATCGCGAAGATCCCGAATACTGGCGTCAATGGTTCCCGGCTCACTGGATCAGCGAATCCTTCCCCGGTCAGTTCCGCAACTGGTTCTATTCGTTACTGGCAATGTCCACTGTGCTTGAGAACAAACCGCCCTTCCTTGAAAACTTTGGCTACGCATCGCTCCTCGCTGAAGATGGTCGCCAGATGCACAAGAGTTGGGGCAACTCCATCGAGTTCAACGATGCTGCCGACAAAATGGGCGTGGACACGATGCGTTGGTTGTACTGTGCCCACAAACCTGAAAATGACCTGCTGTTCGGGTATCACCGCGCGGAAGACGTCCGCCGCCGCTTCATCATCCCATTGTGGAATGTCTACTCCTTCTTCTCGAACTACGCCAGCTTGGATAACTGGACCCCCTCCGCGGAACGCTTCAATCCCGGACTTCCAGAGGGTCCAACGCCAAATAGCAACAACCCGCTCGATCAGTGGATTCTTGCCAGATTGAATCAAGCCGTTGCCCAAGTTACGCAGAACTTCGAAGACTCAGATGCTTATACCGCTACGATGGCGTTTGAAAGCCTGCTCGATGACCTCAGCAACTGGTATGTTCGCCGCTCCCGCCGTCGTTTCTGGAAATCGGAACATGACAGTGACAAGAACACTGCGTATGCGACGCTATGGCATTTCCTCGTAAAAATGGCTCGTGCCCTCGCGCCTATCATGCCATTCATCACGGAAGTGATGTATCAGAACCTGGTTCGCAACGTTTTCCCGAATGCCTACGAAAGTGTCCATCACACCGACTGGCCCGAGGCAGATAGCTCTGTCATCAATGAAAAACTCTTGAATCAAATGGACTTGGCACGCCGTGTTGCCAGCCTGGGACTCAGTGCACGCAGCAACGCCAATCTGAAAGTCCGCCAGCCGTTGGCAAAGGTGTTGGTGCATGTCAGCCAGGGTAAAGCAGAACTTTCGCCCGAATTGATCGAGATCGTGGCGGATGAGCTTAATGTCAAAGCATTGGAATTCGTCAAAGATGCGAATACGTTGGTGAGTTACAAGGTGTTGCCGAACAACAAATTGCTCGGTCCCAAATTCGGAGCGGACTTTCCTAGGGTGAGTGCCGCGCTCAAGAGCATGGACCCGGCTCAGGTCGCCGCGAGAATCGCTGCTGGTGAGGATGTCACGTTTGAACTAAACGGTCAAACTGTCGCATTGACTGGCGAAGAGATTTTAATCAATACTGAAGCTGCGGAAGGAATGGCAGTTGTTGCTGATAAAGTGGTCACAGTGGCAATTGATACGGTTGTCACCCCTGAACTGAAAGCCGAAGGTCTGGCGCGCGAAATCGTTCGCCGCATTCAAACCCAGCGCAAAGACGCGGACTTTAATATCGAAGATCGTATAACGACTTGGTATGTCGCCTCTGATGAATTCAGCAAAATATTCAACGATTGGGGTGAGTACATTAAGTCCGAAACTCTCACCACCGAGTTGAATGCTGGCGGACCACCTGCCGATGCTTTCGTGGAAGACCATAAGATCAACGGATTGGAAATCAAGATCGGCCTGAAGAGAAACTGATTTTTAGGTACCTTCCAGGTTGGTAATGGAACCATCAACATCCTTGCTGGTGGTTCCGTTTTTAAGAGGCTTTTATTTAAATCTCAGTTGAGAGGTGTTACCCCAAAACATTTATCCAGCTTTTATCGATTTACGTTGTTTATATGATATAAATTATCTACTTCCAAAACCCACATGTTCAAACGCTTAAGAGTCAAGCATGAGCCTCAAAAAGTTGGTCCCGATTTCAGTGAAATCTCCATTTCACAATTGATCGGGGATGCCAGTTTGCCTGTCACCATCAAGGCATTGAATAGCTTGCCTGAAAATCCAAAGCTGCGTTTATATCGCACGCTGGTCCCCATTCAAGTGTTGGCTGAGTTTGATATCAATCCACGCACGTGGAAGAACCCCGATAAACAACAACAGGTCAAACTCGATGCTGAGCAGGGGAGTGACAAGGTCAAGATCCACGCATGGTATGGGGATGATCCACAGAACGAATTCTTTTATCTTGAGTTGGCGGACAATCAGTACAATGGCATTGATCTCAACTTTCTAATTGCCAATAATCCCATTCGTCCTAAATATCGGACAGATTATGATGAGGAAGGCAAAGAGACCCTCTTTGGAACGGTTCGCCGCAATCTGGCTGAGGAAGGGAAAGCCATGCAGGCTGGGCTTGCACCTGGTCAGATTCGTGAAGGTTTGCGTTGTTCGAGTATAGTATTTACACACATCGAAACATTCCTTACACTGATGGCGCATCACGCTTTCTTCCTTGAGCCGCTTACGTATGTCTCTGCGTGGATTTTCGAAAAGCGTGGTTTTGTTTATTCCAAAGGCCATCAGTTGATGGATACCATTCATAAGGAGTTTCAGCCCGGCGGCGAACTGCACAAGGCACTTGATGGCAGCGCGCCGTTCCGTCAGCCGGACCAATGGAAAACCGTGCGCGGGCGTGCCTGGGCAATCCACGATGGTATCTTAGAAGTAATCGATAGAAAATGGGATAACCTGCGCATGATTAAACAGGTGGGGCGCCATGCAGGCGTCAACACATTCCCTGATGCGGAGTATTAGGAGTCGCCATGTCTCAACGTTATCAAATGACCCGTGCCGCCGATTTGGAATCGCTGTCAGTGTTTCGAGAATTCATTTCGGATTGCTGCAGCAAGCACAACGTCCCGGATGAGACGGTGTTTGAACTAAAGTTGGCGGTGGATGAAGCCTGTACCAATGTCATCGAACATGGATATAAGGGCATGAATCCCGGTTCGATCATCCTTTCATTTCGCATTGAACCCGACCGGATCCTGGTCAGCATTACGGACTTTGGTCGTGTCTTTGAACCTTCCGAAGCACCAAAACCCGATGTGGAAGCCGCGCTCGTGGATCGTCCACTGGGCGGGCTGGGTTTGTATCTAATTTACAAGACAATGGATAATATCGATTATCAGCCATCAGAAGATGGCAACACGCTGACATTCACAAAATATATCAAGTGAAGTAAAAAAAATAAATTATGACCTATCAAACAAATCCATATTTGGTCTGGCAATTGATCCCCGGTTTGATCCTGCTCGGGATTGCGATATATGTTCAAAGCCGTCCCGTTAAAAAACGGGAATCGAACGCGTTCACATTGTTCCTGTTCGGCGGTTCGCTCTGGGCATTTTCGAACGCGATCCAGTTAATCACTCCCAACCCCGGCTGGCAAAAGATCTGGAATAGTGCCAGTTATCTGGGCATCATGATCGTTCCAACTGCATGGTTCCTTCTTTCGGTGAAACTCACCGGTTTTGCCCGCGTACAGATTGAGAAAATCGAAAAATGGCTCTGGTTTGTTCCGGCGTTCTTTTATCTCGCTCTCCTAACAAGCACTTTTCACAAACTGTTTTTTACGTCCTATGAGATTGTCGAGGTTGGCGGCTATGCTTCCCTGAAGAATACCTATAGCTCTCTGTTCTATGCCCATACCTTTTATTCCTATGCATTGATGATCTCCGGGATACTCATTATGGGGGGCTCGCTGGCAAGGAATTTTAAAAACTATGGCGTACAGGCATACGGATTGATCATCGGGGTGCTTGCGCCGTTGATTGGGAATGCTTATTTTCTTTTTGGCTCGCCACCTGACGGTTTCCCTGACCCAACCCCCATCATCTCCACAGTCACCGGTATCGCGTTTGTATGGGCGATCTTTGGCGGGCATATCCTGGAAGTGGTGCCGCTTGCCCATGAAACCATTGTGCGAAAATTGTCCACGGGTGTGATGATCCTGGATGCGGACAAAAACATCCGTGATATAAACGATGCTGCGCGTGAAATGTTGGGGTTGACCTCCAGAACATACGCCGGTGATTCACTGACAGCGTTGGTTGAAAAGAACATGGATATTGCCTTGATCGTGAACAAGGCCCTGGACCCGTCTTTGCCGGGGGATGGGTCATTCCAAATCGACTTTCCTCCAACAAACCGCGCTTTTGATGTACATATCTCTCGTGTGGGTGATAGCCTGGATAACACGACCGGCTGGCTGATCCAGTTCAACGACATCAGCGAGAAAAAGAAAGCTGAAGAGAGCCTGGTGGCAACACAGAAGACCATGAAGATGGTATTGGACACTCTGCAGGACAGTTTCTTTGAAGCCGACAGACACGGCGTCATTACCTATGCCAACAGATCCTTTATTACAAATCTGGGGTTCACGCGGTGGGAGGATGTGCAGGGCAGGAATTTCAGGAATTTTACGGATCGAAAAAGCGTCCGCGAAATACTCGAAAAATTCCAGTTGCTCTATGAAACCAAACAACCTCTGGAGCCTTTTGAGTCTAAATACCTGACGAAAAGCGGAAAAATCCTTACAGGAGAAACCACCGTTTCACCCATCATGGATGGCGATATGGTGATTGGTACGCGAGGCATCATTCGTGACATTTCTGGACGGATCAAAGCCGAGGAAGGGCTGCGGGAGGCAAAAGAATCCGCAGAAGCGCGCGCCAGCGAGTTGTCGGCAGTCAATCGTCTTGCGACAACCGTAAGTCAGTCTTTGGATCTCAAAGATATCCTTCAATCTGTTTGCGAAGAACTGACCACGATCTTCGAGATCCGTAATGCTGGAATCGGCTTGCTCACTCCCGATAAGAAAAATCTGGAAATTGTCGCCTTTCATGCTCCTGACCCCAATGAGCAAAGTGCCTTGGGAATGATATTACCAGTTGAGGGAAATACATCCTCGATGGAAGTCATCGAGAAAAAGAAGACGATATTCATTCAGGATGCACAAAATGACCCACGCACGAGTTCAATTGCGGATCTCTCAAGATCACGCGGTACTCATTCCATTATGATCGTGCCTCTGTTGGCGCGCGGTGAAGCCACTGGAACCATCGGCATGCCTGCCAAAGATCCGGGTCACGTTTTTAGCAAAGCTGAGATCGAATTGGCGGAGACCATAGCAAGCCAGATCGCCACAGCAGTGGACAACGCCCAACTCCACGCGAAGACGGAAACTGCCCTGGGCGTGGCAGAACGGGACCTGGAAATTGGTCGCCAGATCCAATCCGGGTTCTTCCCTGAGTCCCTGCCTCAGATCCCCGGTTGGGAGATTGCAACACACTTCCATGCCGCCCGGCAGGTGGCAGGGGATTTTTACGATGTGTTCCAGATCAAGAATTCGAAATTCATCGCTTTCGTTATCGCAGATGTCTGTGACAAGGGCGTGGGGGCGGCGCTCTTCATGGTTCTATTCCGCAGTCTGCTGCGTGCTTTCAGCGAAATAAATATAAATACGGAAAACGCGAAGGAACAACTGCTGAGCATCATCCTTAACACAAGTAATTTCATTGCTGAATATCACGGCAGATCGAACATGTTTGCGACGATGTTCTTCGGTATTTTGGATCCCGATACGGGTATCTTGTACTATGTGAATGGGGGACATGAACCGCCCATCATACTGGACAGAAAAGGGGATGTTGCCAAAAGGTTGATGCCCACGGGTCCCGCTGTTGGTTTGTTCCCGGGAATGGGTTTTGGAGTGGACCAGGTCCAGCTGAATGAGGGTGATTTCCTGTTTGGTTTTACAGATGGCACAACAGATGCAAAGAACGCCTCCGGCAAACGATTTACGGAAGAGCGGATGATGAAAGCCATTGCCGTTCCATGGACGTCCATCTTCAGCATGATCTTTGAGTTGAATGTAGAACTGCAAAAACACATCGGCGAACAACCGCAATTCGATGACATCACATTATTGTCGTTCAGGCGCAAGGCATCTTCAGATGCAGGTCATCATGCGATCTGCCGCGTAGCCTGTATGGATGCCCTCAAGGAATTGTGCGATTTTACCGAGTCCGCGGCGGAGCATAGTGGGTTGAAACGCGATGATGTGTTTGCCTTCAAACGGGCTGTGGACGAAGTCTGCACGAACATCATTCAATATGGCTTTGAAGGGAAGGAACCGGGACTGCTGTCCCTGTCCTTCGATGTGAAGGATGATACGGCGAGGTTGATCGTCCGGGATAATGGAAAGCATTTTCCGCCGGAGCAGGCTCAAAGTCCGGACCTTGAAGCGGGTTGGGAAGAGCGTCAAGTTGGCGGGCTTAGAATTTTCTTTGTCAAAGAGTTGATGGATGATGTCAGCTACAATCAAACGGAGGAAGGTGTGAATCAATTCATCCTTGAAAAAAAGATAAAAAATAACAAGACCAAATGAGGAGTTGGAGATGGAGATCAAAGACAGGCAGGTTGACGAGGTTACGGTTATCACATTGACAGGAAGCATCGACGCGCTGACGGCTCCACAGATCACCGAGTTCATCCAGGGGCAGGTTGCCAAAGGTCATATCAAACTGGTGGCTGACATGAGCGGTGTGGATTACACCAGCAGCGCAGGCTTGCGCGTTTTGCTTAGCGCCATCAAGGAAACCCGCGCAAAAAGCGGCGACCTGCGCCTGATCGGTGTGCAGCCCGATGTGAAGAAAGTTCTGAGTTTGAGCGGCTTTACGAACATCCTGAAAATGTTCGACAGCACCGATGCCGCTGTTGCCAGTTACGCATAAAAACATGACCGTGACCAAACCACGCATTGCACTGGTGATCGGTTCAGGCAGTGTCAAATGTGCGGCAGCGCTGGGTTTGATGAAGGTGCTGGCGCGTGAGCAAATTGACGTGGATATGGTGGTGGGCTGTTCCGGCGGATCGATCTACGCTTCACTCATCGCCCTGGGCTGGTCCGTGGAACGAGCAACCGAATCCACGCTGAAAATGTGGACGCGTGAAGTGACTGCCAAACGAAGCACGCGTGCCATCCTGCAACTTGCCCTCCCGTTCATCTTTAAGTTCGATGAAACTTTCGGCTTGATCGATGACAGCCTGATCAATCGCAGATTTAGAGAAGGTTTTGAAGGTGCAACATTTGCAGACACGAAGACCCCGCTTTTCGTAACAGCAACGGATCTTTATAACGGCGAACAGGTTGTGATGTCCGAGGGAGGCTTGGCGGATGCGGTGCGGGCGAGCATTTCCATCCCTTTCATCTTTCCGCCGCACAAAGTCAACGGGCGTTATCTCGTCGACGGTTTCCAAAGCGACCCGCTTCCGATTGGCGTGGCGATCAAGGAAGGCGCGGATATCATCATCGCGATGGGGTTTGAAAGCCCATACCAGGATCGAATCTCGTCGTTGATGCGTTATAACTTCCAGGTCAGCAGTATCACATCCAACAACCTGCTCAAGACCAATTACGCCTTTCATAATCTCGCGCATCATTCTGAGATCATTCCCATCCTGCCTGAATTCAAGGAAAAGATCAAACTGTTCGACACCGATAAACTCCCGTATGTAATCGAAGAGGGTGAACGCGCCACCAAGGTGCAATTGCCGTTCATCAAGGGGTTGCTGGGAAAATAATTATGGATTCAAAAAAACGCATCTCATTGGTGATCGGCTCCGGCGGAATTAAATGCGCCGCGGCGGCGGGACTGTGGCGCGTACTGCAGTCCGAAAACATCGAAGTGGACAGTGTTGTCGGTTGCAGCGGCGGGAGCATGTACGCTGCAACGATCGCCAACCATATTGATGTCAATCTCATCGAAGAGTGGTCCAGAAGCTTGTGGACCAGCGACATCATGCACGGCTATACCGAAAACCTCAAAGCCACCAAGGACGGGAGTCTCCGCTTTAACGAACGCAGCGGATTGGTGGACGATTCGGTGATGAATAAAAAATTGCGGGACCTCTTCGGCGAGTGGAATTTTTCCGACCTGAAGATACCGTTCAAAATTGTGGCAACCGACCTGCTGGCAGGGGAGAAGGTCATCCTTTCAGAAGGCAATGTCTTCGATGCGATCCGTGCCAGCATTGCCATCCCGATCATCTTCCCGCCCTGGGAGGTGGATGGTCGCCTGCTGGTTGATGGGGCCGCCTCCGATCCCTTGCCGATTGATGTTGCGATCCAGGATGGCGCAGACATCATCATTGCCATGGGCTTCCCGCTTGATTACCGCAACCGTTTCCGTTCCATGACCGCTGTGCAGGAACAACTGAACAGCATTTACATCAACAATATCCTGAACTCGACGTATGCTTTTTACAACCTTGCCCATCACGCAGAGATATTCCCCATCATCCCTGAATTCGAGAGTTCCGTCTCCATGTTCGACGTGGATAAGATCCCCGCTGTGATCGAGCAGGGCGAAAAGGCGGCACGCAAACAATTACCGCATATTAAGAGATTGCTACAATTATAAATTTTGAAAGCAAAAAGCCACCTTGATGGTATTTAAGAAAAAAACGTCGTAACCTTTTTTCACAGTACATGTCGCCCTGAGCGACGGCAAAGGGTGACATGATTACGGTATTTATTTTTT